>JAFLED010000099.1 GCA_017302045.1 Spirochaetota bacterium | reverse complement strand
GTATGCGAACGACGTCTATATCCGTGGTAGGGCGGGTGAAGTTTTACCGCAGATTGCGGATTTGATATAACCCCACCCCGGCGCGAAGCGCCGACCCTCCCCACTAACGTGGAGAGGGTCTCAGGCTGATTTTACTTTCGCACGAATCTGAACGGCATTCCCCCTTAGTGGGGAGGGGCCAGGGGTTGGGGTTAGAACGGGATAAACACAACTGGAGAAAAACTCCAGTCGCTCGTTGTTTTATATCCAGAAACCTGGTACGTAATATAGCCGACGGAAATTCCCCAATACACGCGGCCGAAAAGATTTGTCATGAGACCAATCGACGGCCCATACGCCCAGCCTTCGTAATTGAAATCGCCGCGCACAAAGTGCCGCGACGCGCTGATCGAAGGCGTTAGCAGGTAACCGGAAAAAGGACCGATAAAATAAGTCAAAGACGGCCCGACGGAATAATCCTGATAACCACTGCCGAAAATTGCGCCACCGCCGACGCCCGCTCCGAGGCGATCGATGAGAAAATATGTAAAGCCGGCCCCCGCGCCATAGACCAATCCCTTACTGTCGGTTGAAATGACGGGCCCCAGACTAAACCCCATACACCCCGCGCCAAAGGCGAACTGCATACAATCTGGCCCCCGTTCCTGCGAACGTTCGGCGCGTATCGTGCGCGGTTTGGTCTCGTCGAAGTCCTGTGCAGAAAGGCTTGCCGCGGACAAAACCGCGGCGGTCAGCAAAAGAATTTTTTTTCGCATGTTACCCCCACGCATCTCAGGAATATTCAGTCACCATCTTGCAGAAAATATGTGCGCCTTCTTCGAGTATCTCTTCGCGCGTCGCATAACTGATACGAATCGACTTGCGGTTCGCGCTGAAAATATACCCCGGCACGAGCAGCAATCTTCTCTCGATCGCTTTCGTCACAAACTCCGCCGAATCGATCGGAATATCGGGATAGACATAGAACGCCCCATCAGGGTAAGGCAATTTCGTGACTTTCGAAAGAATACCATAAACCAGGTCGCGGCGCTTTTTCATCAGCGCGAGCTCGGCCTCGATCGGTGTTTTGAGCGCCGTGATCGCAGCCCACTGCATCACATGCGGCGAGCACACCATCGTATACTGCTGCAAAGTTACCATCTTCTGTACCACCGGCGCAAAACGCTCGGGAGCGGCGAGATAACCGACGCGTAGCCCGGTCATCGCATGGCTTTTCGAAAAACCATTTAACGTAACGGTGCGCTCTGCATCGACCGACGCCATGCTGACATGGGTTTTCTCGTAATCCATTGCGGCATAGATTTCGTCGGATGCGATGATGGCGTCGTTTTCGGCGGCAATGTCGGACAATAACTGTAACTGGTCGCGCTTCAGAATTTTACCCGTCGGATTCGATGGCGACGCAAACATGATGAGCTTCAATTTGACGCCATCGCGCTTGAGCTGCTCGCGCAATACATCGACCTCGGCTTTGCCAAAGTGTTCGGGAATCGTGTACTGGCGTCCCTCATGGTATTTAATCAGCGCGGGGTAGATCATAAAGTAAGGATCGATGAGCAGCACCGCGTCGCCCTTACCGATAACCGTCTGGAAAAGCAGAAACAGAATCGATGCAACCCCCGTTGAAACAATAATGTTCTCGGGTTTGGCTTCGTAACCGATTTTGGGTTTGAGAAACTCGCTCACCGCTTCGCGCAGCTGTATGAGCCCTGCCGTCGGCGTATAACCGCTGCGGTTATCGCTGATTGCCTGTATCATCGCGTCTTTCACCGGCTGCGGCACGGGAAAATCAGGCTGCCCGATCGAGAGATTCAGCGGATCTTTGATCTTCGCCGCCAGATCGAAGACCTTGCGGATCTCGCTGGTGTCGATGCCGTGGATGCGTTCGGAAAGAAAATCGCGCATTACTGGTCGAGTACCTTATCGAGCTGCTGTGACTGCTCTTCGATCGCCTGGTTATTCAGTTGTATGCGGCATTCTTTCGAAGACCAGTTTTTGGCTTTCTCTTTAGCCTGTGCGCACACCGGAGATTTTTCGTCGCTACAGTTTTTGGTGACGTATTGTTTGCAGTACGACGGCCCGCAATTCAGATTGAGAAATCCTGCAGCTAAGCATAGAATGAATGCGGGCGTTGCGCCGCGGGTCGCGAAAAGCCGAAAACACAAGAAAAGTTCCGCGATTTTCGCGGCGAAAATCGCTCCATGAACGGGCAAGTGCCCGCTTTTCTTGAGTTTCGGCTTTTCACTATCGAAGATACCGTTGCTCGACCGGTCAGCGCCCCGCTGCGCACCGCTAATAACAAAAACGCTTTTTCGCATGACGGGGATAAACAAAAACAAATTGCTGCGTCAAGAACAATGTCCCGGGGAAGAATCATCTTTATAACCGCGTCTTTGCTGCTTACGGTGGCCGCCGTGCTGGCGCTGCGCGAGTATCTCATGCTGAAGCGCATTCAAGAGGTATTCCGCCAACCGCCGGCGGCGAAAGAGGCCCCGGCAAGCGAAATGCCGGTAGTTACCGAAGCGCCAAAGATGGTCTATGGCGTGAAGCGTTCGGGAGATATCATTTCGGCGCGCGCGCGTTTCGGGGCTTTTAAAAAAGCCGTGGAGGCTCGTCCCGAACTGCTGCGCGCATGGGGTTCTCTGGGGTGGAAGATTCTCGACGACACCCCTGCTCTCTGCATTCGCCACCTCGGCGAAGAGACACCGTTCAAGGCACTGGGTGTCGTGAGCGGCGAATGCATCACGCATATCGACGGCGAGACTGTGAACCAACCCATGCGCAACCTCGGCATTTGGCTCACTCTCGGTGCCCGCAGCGGTATCCGCATCGACACGCTGCGCGCCGGCCGCAAAATATCATACCATCTTGTGAAAGGCTGATGCGCCGCTATTTTCGGCCTGCACTGATTGTTGGGATTACCCTTGCGGGGGCATGGCTTCTCGTCGCGGGGGTGCGCTTTTCTGTTTTTGATGTCGCCCGGGTTTCGAATGAGTCGATGCTGCCGTTTCTGAAGCCGGGCCAGATCATCGTGATCAACAAACTACGGCCCTGTATTAAATTTCCCTTCACCGGCCTGCGGTTTTTCTGCAGCCCCTGCGAGACCGGCCGGGCTTACCTTTTTCCTCACCCGCTGAAACCCACGCAGAAGCTGGTTAAATTCGCCGCCACGCCGGGCGCAGAGGCTACACCGCCCGGGCTTCGAAGAGACATAATCTGGTTTACGGATGGTTTCCAACCCGCAGCTCCATCCCGCAGTGGCCCCGCCTCCTGTTATTTCGAAGGCAGTAACCGCGAACATTCGGTCGACTCGCGCCAGTTTGGCGCGGTGCCGCTCGAAAACATCGACGGTAAAGTGGTTTATCCTGCTATAAGCCGATGATCGACGCGAAACAAAACAGGCAGCCCTCGCCGTTCGCGCTGCGTTATAAATTCACGCTGCTGATTTTTATGTTGCTCTTTGCGGTGCTGGTCTTTCGCGCCGTTGAGCTCGCGATTGCCTCGCCGTTACCGCCTTCTGTGATCGGCGATTCGCAAAAGGTGCGGCGCGGCGTCATCTTCGACGCACGCGGTCATGAACTTGCCATCTCGCGCGACACTGTCTCGGTCGGCATCAAACCCTTAGAGGCGCGCTTACAGACTGAAGGGGTCGATGTTTTAGCGCGGGTGACTGGCGTACCCAAAGCCGAGATTTTGCAAAAAATCAAGACCGGCGATAAGTTCTTTTATCTGCGCCGCAAGATGCCGCTCGAAGAAGCCGCGCCGCTGCGCAAGCTCGATCTGCAAGGCCTTGTGCTGCAGACCGAGCCCGACCGGTACTACCCCAATGGCCGGCTGGGTTCGCAGATCATCGGTTTTACGGGGCTCGACGGCGAAGGTCTTGCGGGGGTGGAGTTCAGCCAGAACCAGACACTGACACGCGCGCGCGGCACGACTTCGACGACCGGCGGCAACAGCGAAGATTTTATCGGGCAGAATATTCACCTGACCGTGAACTCATTTGTGCAGCACCAGCTCGAGAAGACGCTCGCCGCGGGCCTCGAAGACAGTTCGTCGAAACATGCGATGGGCGTCATCATCGAAACGCAGACGGGAAAAATTCTCGCGATGTCATCGCAGCCCGACTTCGATCCGAATTTTCCGAACAAGGTGCCCGAAGGCGCGCGCAAAAACCTGCCGATCAGTTTTCAGTACGAACCGGGCTCGACCTTCAAGATCTTTACGATGGCCGCGCTGCTGCGCGAGAACATGCTCGACGAGGGCCGCGAATACAACTGCCCCGGCTTTTACGAATACAAGGGCAGCCGCATCAGCTGCACGCGCAAACACGGCAAACAGGATTTCACGCATGTGATGATGAATTCGTGTAACTACGGTGTGATCTCCGCCTCGTGGCAGATGCCGGTCTTAAAGCTCTATGAAAACCTCAAGGCATTTGGTATTGGTTCTGTTTCTGAAATCGCTCTGCCAGGCGAGGCGAAGGGCCATCTCGCAAGCCCCAAAGACTGGGACTATTTTCTCAAGATGTCGATACCGATCGGCCACGGTGTGAGCGTCACACCGCTGCAGCTCGCGCTTGCCGCAAACGCCATCGGCAACGACGGCAATTTTATGCCCCCGCTCATTATCGACCGCATCAGCGACGCCCAGGGCAAGGTCATCGAGAAAGCGGTACCGCAGGTTAAATACCGCGTCGCCTCGAGCGAGAACGCTGCCAAGATACGCGCGACATTGCGCGAGGTTGTGAAAGGCGGTACCGGCGCCGGGGCCGATCTGGGGCTCAAAGAATTCGACGTCTGCGGTAAAACCGGTACCTCGATCAAATCGACAAAAGACGGGTATACCGACAAATACCAGGCGTCTTTCGTGGGCTTTTTTCCCTGCGATAAACCCGAAATCACGATCATGCTCATGTTCGACGAACCCAAGGGCGAGTTTCACCAGGGTGCGACGGTTGCAGCGCCGGCCTTCCGCCGGGTTTTGCGCGAGATTATTCCCGCGATCCATGTGGGCGAGCTCAGGCAGGTCAAGGGCCTTGCCACACCCCAATACCGTTCCATCGGTGCAGATAAGACCACAATGCCGGATTTCCGCGGTTTCAGCAAAAAAGAGCTGTTGTTTCAGGTTTTGTCGAAGTTTCCTGGCGACCATAAGATCCAGGGTGCGGGTTATGTCGCATCGCAGAACCCAGCTCCAGGAACCGTGATAAATCCCCCCTATAATTTCAGTTTTCAGTTGGGTTTTCCCGATGAATAATAAGGTGCATTGTCATTTTTAGCGATATAGCCACGTCTTAATGAGTATCAAATCCCGCATGTCCCGTTTGTTTACGCTTGTAGGTTTATCGCGCTGTCTCTCTGTGACGGCAGCCAGGGCGCTCGTTGTGTTTTCGTATCCATCTTCCTTAATAAAGACTTGTTTAGTGATTTTTGCCCTGCTGATGATTTCGGCAGGCACCGACACCCCGCTGCGCGCACAAGAGGCGACACCCGCGCCGGCGACCCCGCCCGCGGCGCCTGAAAAAACGCCGACCGCCCCGAGCGACGCGCAGCTTGAAAAACTCGCGACCGAAAGCGAAAAAGATGCCGCCGAAGAAGAAGAGAAACCGGCCAAAAAGAAAAAAGACAAGAAAAAGTCGAAAAAAGAACGCGACAAAGACAAAGAAGGCGGCTCGTTTCGCCCCGATTTCCGCGACCAGGAAATCCAGGACATCCTGAAAATTTTCTCGAAGATTATCGGTAAGAATATCATCGCCGATGAAAAAGTCAAAGGCAAGATCACCGTTATCTCGCCTTATAAAATACCGCGCTCGCTCGCCTACCCCTACCTGTATTCGATGCTCGCCATCAAAGGCTTCGGCATCGTCGAAGAAAACGAAAACCTGATTCGTGTCGTGGCGATGAAAGACGCGCTGGCGGGCAGCCCGCTGATTTTCTTAGGCCGGGGTGAAATTAAAGAACCGGGTTTAAAAAGCGATCTGCCGGTAACGCAGATTGTTCCCGTATATGGCAGCAAGCCATCCAGGCTTTCGGCAATCTTAAAGCGACTCACCAGCGCGAATACCGACTTAGTCGATTACGACGATATTGGCATGCTGATCATCAGCGGCAGCCAATTCGAGGTTAACCGGTTAATTCGCGTAACAAACCTGATCGATATTAAACCCGGCGAAAATCCGGATAAATGCCAGGATAAAAACCGGGATGATCCTGAGTGCGGGCCGGCACCGGGCAATGTGCATGTCTACCGCCTCGAAAACATGCAGGCCGAAAATGTCGAGGCGACGTTAAAGAAGATCCAGTTGCCTGTGGAGCCCCTGCCTTCGGCGGCCCCTGCAAGTGGCAGTGGTACTCCCGCGCCGACGGTGACGCAGGCCAACTTACAGAAAAAGCCCATCGAAGTCGTGGGTCATAAAGAGACCAACAGCATTATTTTCGTCGGCACCAACGACGAATACGAACTCGTCAAAAGCCTCATCAAACGCATCGACCTGCAAAGGCAGCAGGTTTTTCTCGAGGTACTGATCGTCGAAGTCAACATCAACAATACCAATACATTCGGCATCGACTGGATCGTCGGTAAAGGCGGCAGCGCGCAGTTTAACAGCGGTGAAATCGCGCTAAAATCGGGCTACATCAACACTCAAGACGGTTCGATCAATACGAACCGCCCCAGCTCGCTGCCGGGACTGACGCTCACTTTCGCAAACGATTCGATTACGAGCATACTGGGTATCTTAAACGCTCATATCGGGCGATCGAATGTGCTTGTCGTTTCGGCACCGCAGGTTTTGACGCTCGACAACCAGGAAGCGGAAATCAATGTCGGGCAAGATCAGCCGGTGCGTGTGAACTCTTTGCAGACGGCAATTGGAGGCCAGTCGCAAAGCTTTGAATACCGGCCCACCGGTGTGAAACTCAAGTTCACGCCGCAGGTGAACAAAAATGGTATGATTACTCTCAACCTCTATCAAGAGGTAAAGACGGTGGGTGACACCGACGCTGCTTCGGGTAACCCGATCATCGGCAAGAAAGACCTAAAGACCTTCGTGCGCGTGCAAGACGGCCAGACCATAGTCATCGGCGGCCTTGTCAGCAGCACGCGCAACACGGCGATGAAAAAAGTCCCGATTCTCGGCGACCTGCCGCTTTTGGGCTATCTGTTCAAGCGCGTAGGCACAGACAACAAAAGATCGAACCTCATGGTGTTTATTACGCCGCATGTGCTGACCAACCGCGCCATCGCCGACAAGGTTACAGAAGACCTGCGTAAAGACCAGGTCAAAGAACTCAAACGCGGCCAGATCGACTAAATCATGGTTCGACAGGCTCACCACGAATGAGACGTTTCGGCGACATTCTGGTCGAAGAAGGCTTGATTGAAGAAGAGGAGCTGAAAAAAGCCCTCACGCTGCAGCGCAAATCTGCCTATAAACTCGGCCAGATACTCATCAAAAAAGGCCTCATCTCCGAAGAAGACGCTCTCAAGGCGCTTTCGAAACAATACGAGATGGATTATGCGGAAAAGCTCGAACCGCAGCATGTCGAAGAACTCGTCGAAAAAGTTCCTCTGAAATTTGTTCAGAAATACCGGGTCGTTCCGTACTACATGAAAGACCGCGAGATCAAAATCGCGATGACAGACCCGTCGATTCTGCACCCGCTCGACGAGTTTCGCCTGCTCTTTATCGGTTACGACGTCATACCTGTGCTAACGCGCGAAAGCGAGATTCTGCGTATCATCCACAACGTCTATGAGGCGAAGAGCCGCGCCGAAGACGCCGATCTCGAGATGTCAGACGGGCTCGAGATTCTCGACGACATTCAGGATCTGCACGATTCGACCGAGCTCGCGAACCAGGCGCCGATCATCAAGCTCGTGAACATGATTCTCTCGAATGCGGTGACCGAAAAGGCATCGGATATACACTTCGAGCCGCAGGAAAATAAATTTATTATTCGCTTTCGTATCGACGGTATTCTGCACGAAATGATGACTCCACCCAAGTCGGTACAAAACGGCGTGATCTCGCGCGTCAAGATCATGGCGAACCTCAACATCGCCGAGAACCGCCTGCCGCAAGACGGGCGTATACGCCTGCGCTTCAGCGGCAACGATATCGATATACGCGTGTCGTCCCTGCCCACGCAGCACGGCGAACGCCTCGTGTTACGTCTCTTGAACCGTACCGCTTCGAAATACGAACTGTCTTCGATCGGTTTTGAAAAAGAGACCTATGAACAGTTCGCAGAGATGATACAGCAGCCAAACGGTATCATACTCATTACCGGCCCCACGGGTTCCGGTAAAACGACGACACTCTACGCGGCGCTCACGCGGCTCAACAGCCCCGAGCGCAATATCATCACCGTTGAAGATCCGATCGAATACCAGATCGAAGGTATCGGCCAGGTTCAGGCGCGCGCCAAGATCGGCTTCACCTTCGCCGAGGGTCTGAGGTCGATACTGCGCCAGGACCCGGATGTCATCATGGTGGGGGAGATCCGCGACGAAGAGACGGCACGTATTGCGATTCAATCTTCTCTCACAGGTCACCTTGTTTTCTCGACACTGCACACCAACGACGCCCCCTCTGCCGTAACACGCCTTCTCGACATGGGTATCGAACCCTTTCTCGTGACCTCTACCTGCCGCGGCATCATGGCGCAGCGACTCGTGCGTAAACTTTGCCCGCATTGCAAGAAAGCCACAAGCATCAGCGCACGCGAACTGACCTCGCTCGGCCTGCACTACCACACAGATAAGAAAACAAAAAAATCACCGGCACCGACGGGCAAAATTAAAATCTTCGAACCCAAAGGCTGCAAAGAATGTATGAACACAGGTTACCGCGGCCGTATGGGGGTTTATGAGTTCATGCCACTCACCGCGCGCATACGCGAGATGGTCTTGCAGCGTGCGTCGCTTGACGACATTAAAACACGCGCAATCGAAGAGGGCCTTATAACGCTGCGTAATGCGGCGCTGCGCCAGGTTGTCGGCGGTATCACCTCGCTTGACGAGGCGATGCGCATCACCTAATGGGGGTCGTGGGTGTAACCCCATCGCCAACCCGCTGACATACGAAGCATGCCGCATTACCAATACACCGCGTTCAACAGTAAGGGGCAAAAAATCACCGACGTGATCGAGGCGATCTCGCCGCAGGCCGCGACGCAGAAACTCAAGGCGCAGAACCTTTATGTGCGTGAAATCCGCTCCGACGCGGCGAAGCGCGACCGCGAACTGTTTCCGTTTCTGAGTAACCTGCTCTACCGTATCAAGCGCAAAGATACGGGTATTTTTGCACGCCAGCTGGGCACGCTTCTCGGCGCGGGTATTCCGCTCAACGAAGCGCTTTCAGACATCAGCGAACAGACCGAGAACAAGCACCTGCGTAAAATTGTGCAAGAGATGAAGCAGCAGGTGATCGAGGGTAAATCGCTCTCTGAAGCGATCAAACAACATGCAGATGTTTTTCCGCCGGTATATGAAAGTATGATCCGTGTCGGCGAAGCGACCGGTAATTACGAGCCGACATTAAAGCGCCTCGCCGATCTCGAAGAGCGCAACGAAGAACTCAAGGCGCGCGCGATCACGGCGATGATCTACCCGATGTTCATGCTGTTAATTTCTGTCGGCGTGGTTTTTTTTCTTATGACTTCGGTGGTGCCGCAGCTCTCAGACCTGTTCAGCGGTTTTAAGGCGGAGCTCCCCCTGATCACACGCACTGTCATCGGCATTTCAAAACTCTTCACGAATTTCTGGTATGTCATGATTCTCGCCATCGCAGGCGGTATCTATGGTTTTGTGCGCTACCGCAAGACACCCGAGGGCAGGCATAAAACCGATAAGCTCATCATGCGGATTCCCTTCTTCGGCAACCTTTTGCGGCGCATTCAGGTGGGGCTTTTCTGCCGTAACCTAGGTATACTTGCCGAAAGCCAGGTACCGCTGCTCGACGCCCTCAAAATCGTTTCGGGAACGATTACCAATTCGATCTTTATCGATGAGATTACCGTCGCGGTGCAGCAGATCAAAGAAGGTTCTTCGCTGCGCGAGTCATTAAGAAATTCGGTAATTCTGCCGCAAATGGCGAAGGGTATGATTTCTGCGGGTGAGAGCACAGACCGTCTCGCCGAACTTTTGATTAAGGCCGCAGAAATTATGGAATCCGAAGTCGATAGTTCGGTGCGGCGTATGACACAATCGCTCGAACCGATTATGATCGTTTTTCTCGGCGGCATCGTCGCCGCAATCATGGCCGCAGTCATGCTGCCCATGTACAAGATGACCGAATATATCAAGTAGCGTGACGCGATACCGCACCCATAGCCACGGGCTATGGTGCGACGGGCTCACCACAAGTAGCCCGTGGTCAGGTTATTCGGATGTGGCTGAAAATACTAGAGTATATTTCCGGATTTCGCCGGCGCCGTCTGCGCCTGAGGCGCGTCTTTTTGCGCAAGGTAATTCCGCCTAAAATTCTTATCGTGCGTAACGACGGCATGGGCGATTTTATTTTAACGTTACCCATCGTCTCGGCGATCAAGCAGCAGATACCCAATGCGCGCGTGTATGTGCTGGCCGCGCGGCCGCTGCATTCTATGGCGGCGTTTCTGCCCGAAATCGACGGCTGGGTGCTTGACCCAGGCTGTCTCTTGAAACGGCATAAAAAAAATAAATCGGCATTGCAACTCAAGACTGAATATACAAGCCTTGTGCGCGAGGTCGCAGCCTACCGCTTCGATCTCGCGATCTTTTCGTATGCGGAGAAAAAAAGCGCGGCACTGATTCAGGATGCCGGCATACCCTATCGTCTGGGGCCGCTGCGCCGCAGTTTCTTTTACAAATTCAATCTCTGGTACTATATACCACGGCAAAAAACCGGACAGGCCGAATACCAGCTCAACCTGAAAATTCTGCGCTCGCTACGCCTCTCAAACCAGTACCGCTTTCCGCGCGTCGAGATACCTGAGCTGAGTACAAAACCGCTTAAAGGACGCTATATCGTCATGCATGCCTACAAACGTTCGGGCACGGCTCTCGTCTGGCCGCTCGAAAACTTCCAGGCGCTGGCGCGTCACTACGCCGCGCAGAAGACCCAGGTCATTGTCGTCGGCGACCGCGACGACCACGAAATATTGCACTCGTACTTCGGTGCGATACCGCTGACCGAAATACATACCGAGCTCAACCTCGTACAGACTGCCGCGCTGATGCGCGGGGCGCGCCACGTTTTTGGCAATTCATCGGGGCCGCTGCACCTCGCGGCTCTGGTCGGCGCGCCGCATACCGGCTTTTATCCGCAAAACAAGATCGCCGCCCCCCGCCGCTGGCGCACCCTACCCGCACCGGCGACGCCGCGCCTGTCAGAGCATCTGCTGAGTACAGATTTTCCGGTAAACTGTGTACGCTGCAAGCTCGAGAGCTGTACTTATTACCCCTGCACAAAAAGCATCAGTGTTGAATCCGCGGTGGCATCCACCCGTTTCTGGAAACGAGCGGCCCCGAGCCCCGTAAAACCCCGGAAAAAAACGGCGAAGAAGCGGCAACGCCGCTGACATTTTGGTGACAGCGAGTCCAGATTGCATGTTTGCCCGGAGGCATATTCTGATCTTTTCCCCGAGGCGCATGGAAACTCAGACCCCACTGAACCGCATCTACGCGGCGTCGCTCAGCATCGCAACGCATGAAATCGAGTGCCTTGCCGAGTTTCCCGATTCGCGCGCGTTTTATGGCGAAAATACCGCCCCACTGCCGCCTGAGATCCGCGGTGTTTTTTACATGGCGACCTGCAACCGCATCGAGCTCTATACAGAATTCGCCGCCGATACCAGCTGCGAAGCGGGTTTTAAGGCGCTCGCGGCAGTTTCGCCTGTATTTGCCCGGTTAATTGAAAAAAAACCGGAGCTGTTCCAGGGCGGTAAAGTACTGGCTCACCTGATCTCCGTCGCGTCGGGCCTCAAAAGCCTTGCGCTGGGTGAAACCCAGATCGCAGGCCAGATCAAGCGCGACATGGCATACGCCGAAAGCCGCGGCTGGTTATCGGGCGGATTAACCACGCTGCTGCAAAAAGCTCTCGAGACGCAGAAAAAAATCCGCAGTTCTACCGGTATTTCGGAAAATTCGTATTCTCTGATGAGCCTCGTCGAGGCGGCGATCGAAGAGCGTGGCCTGCGCCCGCTGAAAAGCACCATTGTTCTCGTCGGCGCTTCAGAAATGTCG
>JAFLED010000098.1 GCA_017302045.1 Spirochaetota bacterium | reverse complement strand
CTGGATCAAAATCAACTGGACGTCATGGTCGATCAGCTGAATACACGCCCCAGAAAGCGCCTGAATTACCGGACGCCAGCGGCGGTATTCAACGAGGCAATCGTTGCATTAGCGGCTTGAATCTAAGATCCGGTTAATTCAGGAACGAATCAATCATTTCTTTTTTTTACTTTACGTATTGAACGCCGTTAAATATAGATCCCTCAATAACTAACGCTGCTAGATACCGTAGGTATCCAGAGAGGGGGATTTATGACAACTATCCTGATTTTCTTCGGAGCACACTGGTTTTGCTCCGCATTCGCGCAGACTTTCTTTCTGCACCGCTACGCTTCGCACAGCATGTTCACGATGTCAAAGGGCTGGGAAAGATTCTGGCATCTCTTTACGATCATAGCGCAAGGGCCGTCATACCTCAATCCGCGCGGCTACGCGATTCTGCACCGCATGCACCACCAGTTCAGCGATACGGAAAAAGATCCACACAGCCCGCACCACGCGAAGAACTTTTTCGATATGATGGTAAAAACAAAACATCATTACGATGATCACGCTTATGGCCGTGTCGAGGCGCCAAAAGCGTTTTCAGAAAATACGCCGTCTTGGCCTGCTGTCGACAATCTCGGGCAGTCGTGGGTATTCCGCATCGCGGCCGGCTCGCTCTATGCTTTCTTTTACATGGCATTCGTACCTGAAGGCATGTGGTATCTCTACCTGCTGCTGCCTGCGCACTGGCTGATGGGCCCCATTCACGGCGCCATCGTCAACTGGGGTGGTCACAAATACGGTTATGTCAACTATACAAAGACGAAAGATGAGTCGAAAAACACGCTGCCGATCGACTTTCTCGTCGGTGGGGAGCTCTACCAGAATAACCACCATGCATTCGGTACGCAGCCAAACTTCGCCAAACGCTGGTTTGAACTCGATACTACGTACCAGATCATGCGCGTGCTCAACCTGCTGCATATCATCCGCTTCAAGAAAAGCGAAGAAAAGAAGGTCGCGGGTAAACAAGAGCCGGCGCCGCAGCTCGTCGCCATTCGGGCGGTATCTTAAATTGTCTTTGCAAGCGACGTTCGAAGTGGGATTAATCCCTGTGGCGGTTACCCCTACCGAACGCGCGCTACGCATCAAAGCCATACGCGACAGAAAATCGGCCGAACGCGCACTGAAAGTGCGCGAACGCGGCGAACGCATCAAAAGAGCCCGCGGCGGTAATGCCAGCGGGATAGACAAGAAGGGCCCGGCCAAACACCCGCGCCGCGCCCGGGGCTCGCTCAGCCGCGACGAAATTATCGAAGCGGCTACCGCGATTGTCAACGAACACGGCGTCGAAGCAATGAGTATGCGCCGCGTTGCCGAGCGCCTCGGCTGCTCGGTCGCCAGCCCGTACGCGCACTTCGAAAATCAAGAAGAGATCATGCGCATTCTTGTGATGAACGGCGAAAAGCGCTTAACCTCTGATCTGCGTGCGGCGCAGGCGAGCAGTACCGACGTCTATAGTCAACTCGACGCCATCGCGCACGGCTACTGGAATTTCGCTTCAAAAAATCGGGAGCTGCACCGTCTGATGTTCAGCGCCTCGGGCGGCAAACTCTACCGCAGGTCGTTTCCCACATTGCCAACCTCATACCGCGTCTTTCTCGAGACAATTCGCCGCGGTATTTCGTCGGGCGCGATACCTTATTCGCGCAAAACCTACCCCGCGATCGCACGCACGATGTGGTCGTGGATGTACGGTCTTATTGTACTCGACCTCAATGGCATGATCCGGCATCCCCAGGGTGCAGACCCGGTGAATGAGGGTATTGTACTTTTTACCAAGCTTTTGAAGAGCGGCGAAAGCCCGGCCTATGACCGCCGCCGTTCGTCAAACCCGCTCTTTCAACCGGCGCAATAATTACCCCTCTTTAAACTGTGGGCGACGCCCGGCAACGGCGGCGGCGATGCCTTCGCGCGCATCTTCAGTCAAAATGCTGGCCCGCGTTTCGGCAATATCGGTTTCAACGATCGCACGCATGTCTTGTTGCAGTTTATAGCGCATGGCTTTTTTAATCGCGCGGCTTGCGGCGAGAGGCGCCGCGGCAAGACGGGTCGCGAGTTTCAGGGCCGCTTTCTCTAAATGCGGCGCTTCGTGTAACTCGTCGATGAGCCCTATCTCGTGCGCCGCCGCGCTTTTCCACGGTGAGCCATCCAACACATGTTTGAGGGCCCGGTCATAACCGACAATATCTTGCAATAAACGGCAGACCAAAACCGGTACCCGAATGCCGATCTTGATTTCAGGCAGACCAATGCGCGCGCCCGTATCGACCATGAGACGATAGTCCGAAGCGAGTGCGAGCATCGCACCATAACCCATGGCATGCCCGCCCACTTCGGCGAGCACAGGCGCCGGAAAAAGAGAGACTCGCTCTAAAATAGAAAAGAAGGTCATCAGAAAACGTTCGATCGCAGCCGCATCGGTAAGCCCCTGCAGCCGTTCGAGATTTAAACCCTGCGAGAAGACACCGGCAACTCCGCTGCGCAAAACCAGCGCACCGACATTGTCTCTCGTCGCTTCTTCGGCGAGCAGCTTATCGAGCAGGGCAAAACTGTCGGGATCAAACCGGTTCGCTTCATCGGTCTTTATTGTCAGTACCGATACCCTGCCCGCGCGGCTGATTTCAATCTTTTCCATGTTCCCTCCTGCTAATAGTTTTATATAAAATCTATTAGTAGGATATAAAACTATTTGCCTTGACAGAGTCAAGCGCAATGCCGGTGTTCCGTGCATGCCTGCGCATAAAAATCCCCACCGCCCGATCATCAAATATCTCGTGCGCACCGGTGAGCTGACCGTGAAATACATCGAGGCAGAACTGGCGCGCATGAATTTAGGCGAACTCGCGACTTCGCATACAGAGATTGTCACCTACCTGATCCGCAGAGGTTCCGCTTCGATGCAAGAACTCGCCGCGGCGCTGGAACGCGATAAATCGACGATCACCGTTCTCGTGCGCAAGCTGGAGAACTTGGGTTTTGTAAAACGCGAAAGCGGATCGGACGACGCGCGCGTCACCCTCATCCGGCTGACACCGGGCGGGGCGGCGTTGCGCAGCCAGGCGCTCAAGGCATTTCTGCGCACCGAGCGCGCGCTCACGCAGAATCTTTCAGCGGATGAAACGGAGCAGCTTTTCGTATTACTCGAAAAAGTCTACCGGGGTCTGACGAATCAGAACCGGTAAAAGGCGCGCGTGTTTGCCGTACAGGCCGCCGCCAGAGTCGCCGCGTCTTCACCGCGCAGCTTCGCGAGGAAATCCAACGTATGCTTCACATAACCCGGCTGGTTAATTTTACCGCGGTGCGGAATCGGCGCCAGAAACGGCGCATCGGTTTCTATCAGCATGCGGTCGAGCGGGCAAACCTTCGCGGCTTCTTGCAGTGCCGTTGCATTCTTAAACGTCACAATGCCTGAAAAAGAAATATAACACCCCATCGCGAGAAACTCTTCCATTTCGGGCTTCGTGCCCGTAAAACAATGGATGAGGGTAGGAATTCCCTCCGCTTCGGCTTTGAGTATCGAAACGGTGTCGGCATGTGCGTCGCGTGTGTGCAGCGCGATGCCACGGTTCACGCGCCGGGCCGCACGCACGAAGTCGATGAACACGCGCTTTTGGATATCCGCCTGATCGGCGTAATAGTGATAATCGAGGCCGATCTCGCCGACGGCGACGAAACGCGGATCGTCTTTGTTCTCTTCGATAAACTTCAGGCCGAACGCAGAATCTTCGGTGCTGGCTTCACCGGGGTGGTGGCCGATCGTATAATAGACGTCGATGAGTTTCGAGGTATGTGCGAGCGTACGCGCCCATAGCATCGCGGCCTTGTCGGCGCCAATTTCGACGATCGTACCCACGCCGTTGTCGGCGAGGGTATTCGTCACTTCTTCAACTCCCAACCCGCGTTCTATCACCATGTCGAGATGGCAATGCGAGTCGATAAGCAACTCCGTTGGATTTCCCCCAGGGCTGCCCGAATGTACCCGTGGCCGGAGTTGAACCGGCACGGCATTGCTGCCCCAGGATTTTAAGTCCTGTATGTCTACCAATTCCATCACACGGGCTTTCTACAAGTTGTCCAAAAATCACCCCACATGCGAAAACGCTAACTTTGGCTGCGCCAAAGTCACGCGAACGCTGCGCGGTTTTCACATGTGGGCCGCGCCGTTGCGCGGTTCGCGACTTTTGGACAACTTTGAGGTGTCGCCCGGATTTGAACCGGGGATGGAGCTTTTGCAGAGCTCTGCCTTACCACTTGGCTACGACACCGATTAGGTTCACGGCTTACACCACAGCAAACCCATATGAGTTCGGAAAATACTACGAAAAAGACAGGTCGTCAAGGATTATGGGTATCTCGGCCAGGCCAACCCTTTGCCTAATCCGGCGCGGAGACGGCGCGCGACACCCGTACACCGGTGATTCAAGGGTAGACCTGTTATCGACTGCGTGCTGCGTATACGGAACGCAGGTTTGCGTCTTTCGGATAGGCGGGCGGATAGGAATTTCATGCTGCCTTATGTCACCACTCAGAGACTTGCGCGCAACATTCTGCCAATGTACGGAGAAAATCCGATTAATCGTATCATGATCTTGTTGAGGATCGCGAGCGGTAGGGGTAAAGACTTTCTATAGTCGATAAATAAAACCACACGACGAGCTTCTGAATAATTCCACGCTTCGTGCTCGATGGTGTCATCGAACAAAACCGGCTGACCGCTGGTCCATTTGTATTTGGTTTCAGCAACGCGAATGCCACAGTCACCTTCGGGGATGATAAGGGGTATTAGGCAACGGAGTACGCCAGCATAAATTCCGCGGTGGGGCGTTATGTGTGTACCCGGTTCGAGTACGGAAAACGCAACCGTTGTAATTTCCGGGATGCTAAGACAGGATTTCGAAGTTTTCGGACATCGATTGCAATTCGCTGCCAAGGATCGCCCATACGCTTTCAGAATGAATATCTTCCACGAATTGCCTTTCGTTATGCGTCTCTGTTCTTCGGAGATTTCCTTGAACTCTCTTAAATTCGCGTCGTAGAGAGCAAGAAACTCCGACTTGAAATCTTCAATTTGCGCACATAACCTGCGTATCCATTCGGGCTCTGCGTGCTGCTTGTCAGGCGGCAGGTGAAACAACCATTCGATGACTTTTATCAAGATTTGTCCGAGGAATGAGACGATTCGATACATTGAGTTTTTCACTGATCCTGTTTTTTGAATGTCTTCCCAAATCTTGTTACACCAAAGTTGTTGATCTTTGTTAGCAGGAAAAATACCGGCACCGTAGGTATAGCAATGACGTTCAGGATGTATCGTGAAATCTTGGTCGAAAGAAACCGCCCCAGTAACCCCAATCCTTTTTTTTCCGAAAGGACGAGAACGATGTAGGCAAAAGTTATCCTGGCAGAAATATAATATCGCAAATACCTGAATTGCGGGCGGATAATATCTACTATCAAAATCACTCTATCAGCTTCGGCACGGTTCCAGGCCCAGTGGGCATTAGCATCGACAAAGGAGATAAAACGATCTTCGTACAATCGCGTCGTAGCATCGGCTACTGAAAAGCCCGTAACTTCAGGTAAATCTGAAGGCAAATCAAGAGCTATCTGGCATCGGAAAATACCATTTGTGATCCCCGAATGGCGGGAAATACTCGACTGCGGTTTTAATCTGCTTATGAAACAACCGATGAGGCCAGGAACTTCGTTTAAGACGGCCATCAGCCCGGGAAAAAGCCTGGAATGCCCGCGTTTCAGCTCAAATACACAGAGCGGAATCGTATCCCAGCTGCCGGGCGGAGAACTGATATTCTCTTGAAAATAAGGTGTAAACAGACCAGTGCGTTGCTTTACTTCGGCATACTCCTTGCGGATTAAAGGCATTTTTTCTTCGATTAATTTAAGGTGGGGAACGCTTTCGGTTGATAGAACATACTCTGTGGCTTCTTCAATTTCTTCTTCGTCCTTTATGGCAAACCACAGCCTGTCTGGCCTTAGCGGCATACAAATCTGAAATGAATTCGTTTGGTGTTCTGGGTCAAGCAATTTTCGGGAGCGTTTTTTTGGACTCGGAAAGATGGCAATTTGTAGCAGGTTCGATTTGAAAGCCCGGGCGGTAACCAGGCTTGGCATGATTCAGTTACCGATTAAGGAACCAGGGAAAAAATCTTATACGGCCCGATTTCTTTCATGAGCACGGGCTGTTTACCGGTATGGCCGCTGATAAACCCTGTAACATATAACTCGAAAAAATATCTTGTGAAAGTGCGGCTTAAAGGGGAAAGAATCAGATACTTAATCCCCTGCCTCAGCGCTTCCTCCCGGAAGATGCTATAAGAATCCAATGGAATTCTTGGAAATTCCTTTTCGTATCCCCTTAGCCCATAAGCCGCCCAGCCGCCTGGGTTTCTCGGGGTATACGGCGGATGCCCGGGATAATACAGAAATAAATCGTCGGTAAATGATTCCCGTAAAGAATTCTGGCCGGCAGACTCAGACAAGAAATCAAAAATATTCCTCGATAATTTCAAACCTAATTGCAAACTACGCATCCTGTTCACATCGATGAACAGCACTATGCTCACGAGCAAAACCATAGCCGTGCTCATTGCGAGCGCCTTCGCAGAAAACATTCTGCCTTTATAGAGTTGCCGCAACCAAATTAACAGACCGCCCAGCGGCGCAGCGCAGAAAATAGAAATGGCGAGGGGCGATCTTTCGCTTCCCCCAAGAGCCAATGGTACTGCGTAAAGTAAGATTACAAATGCTGAAAATTTGCAGAATCGGGCGTAGCGAGCCTCTTTTGTGACGGAACGCAACAGGATCGCCGGTAACGCATAGATGAGAATTCCAGGGAGTCCCTGTAACCAAATAATGACCGTTTTTCCCGGGTTGCGGGTGAGTATCTCGAAGAGCGATAAGTTAAGCTCCGTCGGATGATCCAAAAAATTCAGCCCGTGAATGACCCGGTAAACCATAATCTTAAAATCACTTTGAAACGGCATTTGGCCGGCGAGCATGCTAACAATCGATTGGGGTAGCGTCGCGATCATAAATCCGCCGATCATGGGGGCGATGATTGCTACTGATCGTCGGCGTTTGGTTAACAGGAAAAAAAGAAGGGTTATTGCGAAAACCGATTGGGTGTGATAACGAAAGAGCGCCGCACCTCCAAAAGCCAGGCCGGTAACCCCGGCCCGCCAGAATCTGCCCTTGTCGTCGTCAAAAAAATTCCATTTGAATATTAGCGTGGCGGCAATGGCGATGAAGGCAGATGCAGGGCCGTCGGGGGATGGGGTTACAGCATATTTAAAATGGAGAGGTAGTAAAAAATACGAAAGCGCGGCGAGAATAACAGCCCACCGTTTGGTTACGGCAGGCAATAATATTCTGGAAATTTGCAGGACGATGAGCGTGACGAAAAGCGCGTTCAAGATATAGCACGACAGTTCGATCTGATTAATCGGTACGCTCTTGAGAAACAAAGCATACCCCAGCGGATAGAATTTATTATACAGAGAGGGTAGATCTTCGAATGTCATCTTTTGAGCATAGTACGCAATGCCCCAAACGTCGTTGTGTTGCATGTACCAGGATACAGACCAGCCAAGACAAATGATTGCAGTCACGACCAGAATAAGCTGGCCATGTTCAGATCGTAAGATGGATTGTATCTGCATGAGAAGGTCGCCTAACAGGTAGCTGGCTCACAAGTTTCAAAAATTTTGACATGAAGAATATCATAATATTCCGTTTTGCCTGAATAGTACGTGCGGTCTTATTTCCGCAGCAGGGGTAAGATCAGAGTCGGCAAGAGGACATGCCCCACGAATCCATGAACCGCGATAAAAGTCATGATAACTTGTGAAATCAGGAGTTTATTCCTGGGGGTTATCAGCATTGTCAAAATAATCAGGGGAAGGAAGAAGAATATCACATACGTGGGATTGTTCAGCTTCACGACGGCTAGCAGCAGAAAAGCCGATACGGTCAACAGCTTCGTCGCACCCAAACCAAACTGATTAGGAATGGTCTTGATTCCGGCAGCCTCGTCGCCATCACTATCCTTAATATCCCACAGCGGCTCAAAAGGCATAAAAATAGCAAGCAAGCTGAGGTTCTCCATGAATACTTGCCTGAAACTGGCAGCCGTGTGCGATGCAGTTATCAGCGCAAACGGCATATACCACCAAAAGAGACTGCCTGTAATATTTTTCAAATATAATATCTTCTTAATTCGCCAAGACCCAACCGGAGCGCTGTATACGAACTGTAATGCAAAGAGAACAACGTAGCAAAACAAACTGAATCCGAAATAAAATACCATCCATGCTGACAGCGCAGTCGCCGACGATGCGAGCAGCAGGATCAGAGACGGCCTGAAGAGAGTCGTCCGCTGTCCTGTTATCTCGTCTTCGATTGAATCAAAGAAGTTGTTGAACCAGTGCATCGCAAAATTTTGGATCGTAAAGGCTGTCAGCAACAGCCATATATTTCCGCCGAAACCATAGCGCGTTAAAAACCCAAAATTCACTGAAAAAAATATCAATGCGAAAGGGATCTTCAAGCGGTGAAACAACATCCAGCCTCTTAGCACAAATGCTTTCACACACACCTCTTCGAAAGGCTCGCATTCATGCGCTGTTTCGCGCGGGAACCCAATTCATGACATCCGCAGGCCTGTATGTTGCCACATAGTGAAGAATAGTCCAGGCATGAAAATAGGGCCGCGAATAGAGCAATCCCGTTAACCCCGAAAGGAAAACGAGAGAAGTCGGATATACGAACAAGAACATGAGTCCACCCATGACACCATTTACAACAATCGTTTCGAGCAAAAATTTGCGAAATAGAACTCGCTGGGTTCGCAACTTCAGTACGTAGCTTAAATACCAATTGCCGAAATGCACAAGGATAATAAAATTAATCGCATTAAGATTTACAGGACCCGGTAATAATTTTCCAGAAAGCGTCAATAATGCCGCGACGCCGAAAATCCCCAAAAAGTACACATTTCTGACTGAAAAGCCTTGTGCAGAAAGAATCGCCCGTAGAACCATCCAAGCCATACCAGTGGCACAGAGAGCAAAAATAATGATGTAGAGCCAAACCGGAAAGGCAATCGCATAGCGATAAATGACCTCCGTGGAAAGCAGAACTATAGTCGGCAGCGTAAACTTCCAACCCGAAAATTCTGCTTTCTCACGTAGCAAGTAGCGTTCATCGTAAAAGAAATGAATTACAAAATAAGCCCCGGTAATTCCTTCAATGAGTCGCTCCATCGGGGTAAATAAACACGCACCGAACAGAACGATGGCGAACGGGAAATAGCGCCTTGCATAGCCCTGATTCATTTTTCCGGCTCTGAATTGATACAAATAACTGAGCAAAAAATGCCCCTGCGCAAGTATCATCATTAATCCAGCCACGCTTTTTTCCGGGAGGCAAAATGGCTCCAACCAGCAAAGCGCGCCAATGGAGAGTATGAAAAAAAATCGAATCGGGTAGCTAATATCCGCCCCAAAAAGACCAGAACTCTGCCCCCCCATGCATTCGACTAGGTTATCAGGGGATAATCCGTCAACAAGGTTACAGTGAACGAATGAAAACAATCTTGACCACCTAAATCTTCCATAAGTTTTTTATAATGTATGCAGGTGGATCGAAGTACCGAGTACCGGCCGCTGACTTTAACGCAGTTCGGTATTCAACTGCGCCGCATGACCGCAGACGATAAGGAAATGGTCCGCACCGGCAGAAATAAGGATTTTGTCCGCAACAATCATGTCTACCGTGAGATTATATCGGTGGAGCAACACGAAGTATGGTTCCGTGAAGTCTCTTCGCCATTGCACTATATTTTAGTGATACACTACCCCGGCCGCGATGTTGGCATAGTCATCGTCAGGGATTTCGTTCCGGAGCGCATGACCACCACATGCGGAGCGTTCATTTGGGACGAAGATTACCTAGGTTCCAAGGTGCCAATTATGAGCATTCTCATCGCGCTGGATTTTTTTTATTATACCATTGGCGTTTCACGGACGGATTCCGTCGTACTGAAGAGCAATGCCGCAGCGATCAAGATGAACCGATTCTTTGGATTCGAATTCACAGAGCGGGATAACGAAAGCTTCAATATCACGATGGACAGAGAGACTTATCTCGCGAACAGAAACCGCCTCATAGCGTTTGCGTGCCGGGCGGCGAAGAAAAAAGAAGAGCAAGAATTAAAGATTGGCGGCAATAAGAGTCCGCTTAATCTGCCTGCAATTAACGCATTACTTCCCGATTGATTCGTGTTGCTTAAAGGCTAAGCTCAGACGGCGACCATAAAGATGATGTTACCCTACGTTGCCATCCATCAGTTTGGATTACGATTGCACCAAATCAGGGACGCCGATGCCGAAGTGGTGCGCCAGGGTCGTAACCAGCCTTTTGTCAGAGAGAGGCATTTTTACGAAGAGATCATCACGCCTGAACAGCATCGACGATGGTACGAAGGCATCTGTCAAACCAGAGATTATTATTTGGTCGTTAGCAAAGATGAAATTCCTTTGGGATTGCTGTATCTGAGAGATATTACACCCCACATGCATACCGGCCAGCTCGGTATATTCTTTTGGGATGAAAAATTTCTGCGAACACGCCATCCGATGCTCGCTATTATTTCTTTTCTCGATTTTTTTCTGATGACGGTTGGCATACAAAATATAGAAGGGATAATCAGGAAAGAAAATGAATCTATGGCGCATATCATGAGCTTTCTGGGGTTTGAAGTTTTTCTCAACGGCGAGAAATCTGCACAGCAGACAAGAAGCACCCGGATGCAATATGCGGCGAATCACCACAGACTAATCGATTTTGCGCGACGCCTCAAGAAAGATCCCGCTTCATGGGATTTGCGCATCGAAGGCGAGAAAGACGCTCGCCACCATCCCGAGATGTTGCGCGTAATACCTTGAAATTTTATTTTTCACAAATGGTTGAATTGATGCGCAATCACCTGCATCTGCTTATTGTCCTGATCATAGCATCTGCCATTTACGCTCTTTTCCCGCTTAAACTCCAGTCATTTGAACCATACCAGTACGCTGCGGCAATCGAACAATACTACCGAAATTCAATGGGATTTTCCCTGGCGCAGGGCGACTACCTGCCCGATTTCGGACGCTACCACCCCAATCACCCTTTGGGACATGTGCTGGCAGGGTGGGCCTTTGACTGGCTCAAGATTCCCGCGCTTACCTGGATTAAAGGCGTCAATACGGTCGCCGCCTTTTTCGCTGCCATATTCTACTATTTGATGCTCCTGCGATTGCGATTTTCTAACGCCCTAGCAGCCATTACAGTTGGCGCATTGCTGGCGTCCTATTTCGGTCTCTTTGCGGTGCTTTCTGGCGAATGGCACCTACCCGCAATGGCACTGAGTTTCGCCGGATTTTGGCAGATAATTCCATACATGGAACAGGGTGAAAAAAAATATTTATACCGCGCTTCTGTATACTTTGGCATTGCCTCTTGTTATCATTTGTCGGCTTTCTTTTACCTGATGACGCTTGGTCTTGTTCTGCTCTTCGCGCGGCCGATAAGGGAACGCTGGCGTGAACTTTTCACCGGCGGAGGATTCATTCTGCTCTTATTGTTAATCGTATACGTAGCCATCCCCTTTTACCTGTTCCAGTTTCATTCAATGAATGATTTTTTTCGAACTTTTTTTATATATAAACACATCACTTTCACGCAGTATTCCGGATTCGACTGGCTGGTTCTGACCGGGCGCGCGATTCTTCATACCGCTTTCTATACCCCTGCGCAGCTGAAGGGTGCGAATATCTACGCGGCGTTCTTCTTCATCTTGATCACTTTTGGGCTGTGGAGGTTTTTCCGGAGCAAGGTTATCGGTCCGGTCAAAGTATGGGTATTGCTGACACACCTTTTTTCGTTTTTCGGGTACTGGTTATTTGAATCACGCCCTGATGCACTCCTCGGCTGGTTTTTCTTATTGCCCTTCATCTGGCTGGTTACCTTAAAAGCCTTTTCGGAGCTGCATCGATGGGCGATAGTTGGGATTGGTGGAGTGGTCGTACTCATGCTTGGTTGGAACCTGGTTTTGGGCATCTTACCCAACAGCCTGTCAAAACGGGAGAATATTTTTTACTTCAACCTGCCGGCAAAGACCCCTCCAAGCACCCCGGTCGCCTTTGTCATAAGTTCCCTGTTATTCATGGAGGCAGAGATTTGGCATGCGGGCAGCGAATTGGGATATCGAAACCAAAAACATTTCATGCCTTGCTGTGGCGAAAATGACTAT
>JAFLED010000097.1 GCA_017302045.1 Spirochaetota bacterium | reverse complement strand
ACGATCTCAGCGACATTTATGGCGGCGGTCGCCACCTCGATATCGTATGGCATCATGTCGGTGACGACATTCAAAGGGTTCTCGCAATTCGGTTTTATCGGCGGCGTGGGTATGCTCATCTGCTGGGCCAGCCTCAACGTCACACTGCCCTGTTTTATCGTGCTGTTTGAACGCTGGCGTCCGCAGAAAAATGAAAAAATACGCAAATTCATCGAAGCCGATCGCGCGCGCATGTTCGCCAGATTCATACAGGGTAAGCGGCGTATTCTCACCTATGTACTCTATGCTTTGGTGCCCGTCTCCATCGCCGGCACCTGGCTTTACCTGAGCGCCGACCGCTTCGAGTATAACCTGAAGAAACTGAGTCTCAAGGTTTCCGACGCAAAGGGCAGCGAGAACTATTACATGAAGCGCATCGACGAGATACTTGGCAACGGCGATAACCCCTCGGTGCTGATCGCGCATAGCCGGGCAGACGCGCACAAAACAGGGCTTGCACTCGAGAAAAAAATCCGCGAGGCCAAAGAACAGGGTAAACCCCTCTCCATTAATTCAGTGCGCTGGCTTGACCAGTTTTTCCCACAGGAACAGAAAGAAAAGCTGGCCTATGTGCGCGATTTGCGTCGGCTGTTTTTACCCAAATACCTTTCCCTGCTTTCGAAAGACGAGCGCGAGTGGGGCGAGTTGGCACTCAAAGCACTGAAAAAGGATCCGTTCAAGACCGAAGATTTGCCCGACATGGTGCTGCGCAACTTCCGCGAGGCCGACGGTACATTGGGCCGCGTGCTCTTTGTAACGGCAGGGCAGAATGCGGTGTTATCCAATATTAAAGATATCATGCAGATCGGGCATGAAATCAGCGGAGCGGTCAAAATCGCACCAGGCAAACATCTGAAAGAAGGTGAACTGCTTTTCGCCAGCGAATCGATGATCTTTACCGATATTCTCGGCGATGTTTCCAAAGAAGGGCCGCTGGTAACTCTGATTTGTTTTCTCGCGGTCGGCGGTTTTATCTGGATCGGTTTTCGTCGCCTGAAAGAGTTTTTCTTTGTGTACCTGTTTCTGACTTTCGGCTTGCTCGCGTTTATTGCCGCGCTGTACTTCTTTGGCATCAAGCTGAACTTCTTTAACTTCATCACGATACCCATTACGATAGGTATAGGTGTCGATTACGCGATTAACCTATATTACCGCTACAAAGTTGACGGCGAGCGTTCCATCGAAAGTGCGTTGGCTTCGACCGGTTCGGCGGTCTTTCTCTGCTCATGGACGACAATCATCGGTTATGGCAGTATGCTGTGGGCTAAAAACCAGGCGATGGCGTCATTTGGCCTGATGGCCGTCATCGGTGAGGTGAGTTGCCTTATCTTTGCGATGGTTTTTATGACCGCGTATCTCGCGGTGCGCGAAGATAAGCGAGCACCGGCCTTAGGGGTAGTGCATCAGCCTGCGGCACCAGCAGCTCTGTCGCCCAGTCCCGCGCGCAAAAAACGGGCACCGGCAAAAAAATCGACCGGTAAAAGCAAAAAGTAGGAGATTTCACCGTGGCATCTAAAGATGTTCCTCTCGACGCGGGTTTCGACGACCGCCAATTCGAAAATATTTTTCTGCATAATAAGTTTCCCGACGGCAAATCGGCGGCCGGCTCTGCGATTACCGATAAAGCCGAAATCTGGGCCTTGTACGACAGCCCGGTACGCTATAACGGTATCAATATGTTACGCCAGCTGCGCGCGCTGTGGGGTATTCATCTCAATTTACAGATCGGCCCGCGTTCGACCGCGAACAAAGCGCCGCGCGGTATCTGCCGCCTGAAAAATGGCAAGGGCCCGGGGCATACGGTCTATTTCGAAGGTTACAACGGCAATATTTCCGATGCGACGCGCGACCTCGTTACATTCGCACCCTACAGCAACAAAGAAAAATCGCGCGCACTCTCACAAAAGTTTTTTATCCGGCTTGTGGTGCCTCTGAAGGGACTGACACCGCTCGGCCGCATCGACGCTGTGCTTCTCGCTTACAGCATTGCCGCTGTCATTGACACAAAAAGTTTCGCCGGTGTGGCAGATCCCGATTTGTTTATCTTCGTACCCCCCGTGGGCATCCGCGCGGGGCTGGCGCATTACCACGGTAAAGACCGCCTCTTAAACACGCACCTCGTCTCGGGTTTTAATTTCTATGAAAAAGAAGGCGCGGCGCGTTTTTTTACGCACGGTCTTGGCCGGTTCGGTGTGCCCGATCTCATGATCGCTTCAGCGAGCAATGGTTCGGCACTGACGACGGAACACTATGCACCGGCATTGCGCCGTGCTCACGGTATCTTTTTGAGTCGACTGATGGCTTCGGGTAAAACCGAGAAATTGCCACCGCTCAAAGACCGCAAGGCATTGCCAGAACAGGTAAACTCGATGCTCGGTAAAAACGTGGTCACGGCGGCGTTACCCGTATCTCAGGGATAAACGTTCAGACCGGCAAGATACAGATTGTATTGTTTTTCAATCGCCTCTTTCATAAAGAGCGCAGCGGGCCCTGAGAACGCCGTTTTCTGCGACAGCAGATATCCCACCGCATTTTTCGGCCCCAAGGAAACGAAATACCCAAGCTCGGGGTAGGTGTAGTCTTTCGGGGGTAAACCTTTCGCATCGGCGACGAGAGTACGCGCGACATGCTGACCCTTGCGCACCGCGGCCTGCGCGCTCTTGGTGTTAAGGCCGCGCCCGCTGAAATAGCTGTTATCGCCGGCGGCATAAAATTTCTGTTGTGTGGGATATCCTTCGGTTTGCTGCGCAGATGACCGCGTGCCAGCGGCAAACCTTGGGGCTACGAGCCCTTCGACTCTGCCATAGACGTCGCAGGTAAATGCGGGGGTCGAACGCACGCCCGGAACAAATAAAACATAATCGGCTTCACCCGTGACGTGGTGGTCGCCGCTCTTGCCGGAGACGGTACCATTTTCGAAGCGCAGAAATTCGGTCAGCAGCTTTACTTCAATGCCATGAGCTGCGGCGGCTTTGAGCGCGGTTTGCCCGAGCGAGTGGTCGAAGGTGGGCAATAAACGATCGCGCGCTTCGTAGAGATCGACCTTGTTGCCGCGCGCCGCAAATTCAAAGGCGAATTGTACGCCCGTAGGTCCGCCGCCGATCACCGAAACATGGCGGTTGCGCAAATTTTTAACACGGTTTTTTTCGTTAACATCGTCGCGCAACGCGTCAAGCGTGACGACGCCCGCCGGTTGTACAGGCGAGTGCGAACCCTGCGCAACCACGACGGCATCGAAGTTACCGCCCAGTTCCGCTATGGGATTTTTCAGCAGCGCCGCGACATTGATTGTCTTGTGCACAAAGCGGAAGTTGAAGCGGTCGGCAAGCTCGCGGAATTCGATTTCGTATTTCGCGGGTTCTTCACCGCGCGCGAGTTTATGCCACTGGGTAATTTTCTGGTGCCGGTCGCGCCCGTCGAAGAGTGTTACGGTTGTCCCGGATTTTAATTTATGGAGTTCGATTGCCGTCGCGATACCGGCATAGCCGCCGCCTACAATCGCAACCTTCACATAGCCGCTGTGCGCTTAATTCTCAGGTGGGGAAGTCTTTCTTCGAGCTGCCTGTTGCGGCCTGCGTAAAAATCGGCGCGTGCGGGATTCATTTCAGCCAGCGCTTCGTATAATGCCTGCTCGAAATAAAGTCCTTCGGAGAGATTACGCGCGGCGTCGCGTGCGAAGACCTCGCTGTTTTCGAAAACGATATGGCGCGTATTGAAGCGGTTCGAAGGCAAAATTTCTGACATGCTGCCGATGTTATGCACGCTGAGACCGCCGCCGACCGAGGTGAGTTTCTTCTGGCGCGCCAGTTTGGTGAGTACATTGCGTGTGACTGTGAGAACCTCGTCGTCATCGACACCCAGGTTCATGCTCTTCGAAAGATCGCCGCGGCCGATCGTCACCTGGCTCAGCGCCGCGAAGGCTTTTGTGGCGATCATCGCATCGAGGTTGCGAACGGCGGTACCGGTTTCAAGATTGATTGCGAGATTGGCCGCTTTACCGGTTTCGCGCATCAGGCCTTCGGCGGTTTCGACGAAATTTACGAGCGCATAGACCGACTCGACCATCGGGGCAAGAATGACATCAACACCGAGCGCCAGGCATTCGCGCATATCGCGGCGCGCCTCGGGCCCGCCAATCTTGACGACGAGAGGCATGATTTTAACGCTATTCTCGACCGAGATTTCGCGCATCACCGCAATCTCGTCGAAACCCATGTCTTCGACTTCGGTGCCGGTTTTAAGAGCCACGACCTGATTTTGCGCCTGCGCTTTTTTGAGGCGTGCGCGCAGATTCGCCAGAATATCGGTATTATGCCGCATGTTCGAATATCGGTGCAAACCGCAAAGTGCTCAAGTCAAATATGAGGGGGGATTGACGCGGTTGAGCCGTTCAGGCCAAAACCATGAGTCCGTTCTGGTCGATCTGGAATTCCCGCTGCAACGAGGGTATTTTCTTTTCGCGCAGGCGGCGACCCAGGTCTAAAGCCGCGATATCTGTGCTTTGCGGCCAGAAGGCGAGCAGGGTCGAACCGGCGCCCGACAGGAAACATCCCAACGCGCCGTCGCGGTACCAGTCTTCGAAAATTTCGAACATGCCCGGTATGAGGTGCGCGCGCTGCGTTGTGTGCATGCGGTCTTCCATGGCGGCGCGAAACGCAGTAGCCTGGCCCGCGCCGAGGTTCTCGCGGCTGAGCAGCGACACGAGTGCCGCGACACGCGAGGTTTGAAATGTCAGGTCGGCGCGCGAAATCGTCACAGGTATGAGTTGCCGTGAGTCGCGCGTTTCGAGTTTCAGATCGGGTATGACTCCGGCGATCTTGACCGGCGCCCGAACCGGCAATGGCAGGTGCATATAAGAGGGGCCGGTTTCACCCGGTGTGCCTTTGACATCTGCAGGCAGGCAGAGATTCCAGCCGCCATAGAGCGCGGCGGTGAGATTGTCGGGGTGTGGTTCGAATTCGAGCGCGAAATCGAGAATCTGTTCGATGCGGTACGCCATCTGGTATTCGCGGCGCAGCGTCTCGTTCGCGAGAGTCAGGCCTGCGAGAATCGCGGTACTGGAAGACCCCAGCCCGCGGCTGAATGGCACATTGACCATGATCTGCACGTCGTAGGATTGCGGACTTTGCCCGGCCTTTTTCATCAGGTGTGTATACGCTTTCACAAAGAGATTATCGGGTTCGACCTTTTTGGGCAATGCCGAGGGAGAAACGACGCCGGCTTGCCCGGCGAAAAAGCTCAGTTTTACGGAGCCGTCGCTGCGGCTGGCCTTGTCGCAGATAAATTCATTACGCAAGTCGAGGGCTATCCCCCAGATATCAAACCCAGGGCCGAGGTTGGCTGTGCTCGCAGGTACTGAAATGCGCAGGGACGGCAGCGTCGGCATCCCTGCCAGAAACGGGGTTAAAAACCCGCCTACAAGTAAATTAGCCCTTTACAGTGAAAATCCCCGTTTTTAACTGCGGAATGGCCCAAAGTAATGAGATTATCATCTTCTCTGCAATCAACGACACCGAAACCGCCGAAGAACTGGTCACGGGGCTGCTCGAAGCCGGCCTGATTACCAGCGGAACGCTGTTTCCGGGAACAACCCTTCTTTACAGATGGGAGGGTAAGATCAACCTCGACGAAGAGACCAAAATCATCATGAAGGCGAAACGCGATCACTACGATAAAATCGAAGATTACATGATGCACCGGCACCCCTACAAGATGCCTGAAATCACCACCGTCGACGCATCGTTCGGCAGCGAAAAATTCCGCGAATTCTGCCGCAATAAACCCTGAGAGCCGTGCCGACAAAAAAAGCCGGCGAGCTCGTCTATTCGCCGCTCTACGATCTCTCCGATTATACGCATGTGCTTTCCGCGGGCAAGTTCCGCATGCTCTATGACGAACTCAAGCACGAGCGCTGGAACTGGCATGAGCCGGGCATCGCCGACGAGGCGACGCTTGCGCGTGTGCATACGAAAAAATATCTCGGCGACTTTCTTGCGGCGCGGCTGAGCGAAAAAACCATGCACGCCGAGGTGCCGATCGACGACCGCATCGTCGAAGCGGTGCGCGCGGCGGCGCAAGGTACGGTGCTCGCCGCCGAGCTGGCTCTCAAACATGGTGTTGCTTCGAACCTTTCAGGCGGATTTCACCATTCGTTTGCCGATCACGCCGAGGGGTTTTGTTTTCTGAACGATGTTGTCATCGCCCTGCGTGTGCTCAGGCAGAAACGCCCTGGTCTGAAAGTGGCGGTTATCGATCTCGACGTGCACCAGGGTAATGGTACGGCGGTTCTGTTGCAGAACGACGAGAATGTTTATACATTTTCCATGCACGAAAAAGACAACTACCCGGTGAAACAGCGCTCGAGCCATGATGTCGATCTTGCTTCGGGGCTGGGCGATGCCGAATACCTCAAGCTATTGCACGAAAACCTCGAAATTCTGCGCGAAGTCTTTTCACCCGACCTGATCTTTTATGTCGCTGGGGTCGACGTCTATAAAGACGATGCGCTCGGCGGTCTCGAACTCAGCATGCAGGGTATCGCCGAGCGCGATCGTTATGTGAAGAATTTTATGCCCGATGTTCCCATTGTCACGGTGCCCGCGGGCGGTTATGCGCGCAATATCAATGATACCGTGAAGCTGCACGCTCAAACCATTCGCATTCTGCACGGAATAATATGAGCGAGAAGCGCTTCGATTTTAAAGATCTCGAAGAAATTGACTTTGCCGACGAGCTGCCCGGGGCGACGCATTTCAGCAACGGAAAGCCGCTCTTTCTTTCGACGTATTCAGAAGAGCAGCTCTGGCAGGCGCTGGAACGCAGTCAGATTATCGCCGAACTCAAACACCGTGGTTATTATCCCGTGAAACTCGAACTGGAGTTTCTCACGGAACGCGATCATCGTTTTTATCTGCTCTTCAAAGACGAAAAAATTCTGCACATGCGCCTGCGCCTGTCACATTTTAAACTGCACCGGCATCCGCTGATGCCAGCGATCAAGATGCTATTCATCGACTGGTTGCAATCGCGCCATGTACTCAAGGGGCAGGGGAGTCGCGGTCTCTTTCCGGGGCAGGATGTCCCCGGTCTCGGTATCTTTAACCGCATCGACGTGTTTTTGCGAAACCTGGTTGTAGACACGCACGCTTATGGCGGTTTTAATCTACCCGAATATTTTCACGACGCGCTGCTCTTTCACCGTGCGTTTAAGTTTTATGACCCCGCAAAAGAGGCGTTTTTCCGTGCGCTGCTACGTGACCTGCACGGGCATGGCGCACGCGAGATTTCGCGTGCGCTGAGCGACGGCCGCGTGCGCGATAAAAAACAGGGCGTTATGGAATGGCATGGCGGCGAAATGCTGATTTTCATGCAGCCATCGCATGCCGAGGCGATCTTCAGTGCGCGTTACGACCGCGAGGTCGAACACAAGATGCGCGATTATAAGTTTAGCCTCGCGCCTGTCTGAAGGCGCGCAGCATATCGGCGGTAATCTTACCTTCGTAATAAGCGCGGCCGATGATCGCGCCATAAAGTTTCCGTTCGGCGAGGCGCTCGAGATCTGCGACCGAACTCACGCCGCCCGATGCGATGAGATGGATCTCCGGGAAGCGCTGCTGCAGAAAATCGTAGAGCTCGAAATCGGGGCCTTCGAGCATGCCGTCTTTTTTGATCTGCGTCACGAGAAAATTACGGATGCCCTGCGGCAGAAGTTCGCTGATCAGTTTTTCGATGGTATAGCCTGAGTCTTTGAGCCAACCCGAATGTTTTACATCGCGCCCCCATGCGTCGACGGTCATCAGCAGTGAGGTAGCGAATTCGGCGACAATGCGGTCGAATGCCTGCCGGTCGACGAAGGGTAACGAACCGACCATGACAAAATCTTTACCCGGCTCGAAACCATTGTCGAAATAATAATGAAAGTCGTCGAGGTGGCGAATGCCGCCGCCGACCTCGCAGGGAATATTGACGCTGCGCCGTATCTCCGTAAAAAGTTTGCCTTCGCAGATTTTGCCTTCTTTCGAGCCCCTGAGATCGACGAGGTGCAGCCGCTCGGCGCCGTGGTCGGCGAAATAATACGCGAGGTCGACGGGTTTTTCGTGATAGATTTTGGCGCTGTTGTAATCCCCCTGCGAGAGACGGACAACCTTGCCGTTCAGAATATCGAGGGCGGGTATGAGTTTCATAACAGTTCGAGAAAGTTTTGAATCAGCTTCAGGCCGGCGGTGTGCGATTTTTCCGGATGAAACTGCACCGCGTAGAGATTTTCGTGTTCGAGTACCGAGGTAAAAGTTTGGCCATAATAAGTCGTCGCCGTTGCGTAGGTGTGCGTTTCGCGGCAGGCATAGCTGTGCACGTAATAGAACATGCTGTGCGGATTTATCCCTCTGCCCAGACGGCTCGTCGTAGTGAATTCTGTTGTCGTCCAGCCGATATGCGGAATCGCAGGCGCTTCGGCATTTTTTTCGAGGCGCGTAATCGCACCCGGTACGAAGCCGAGGCCTTGCGCGCCCGTAAATTCGGTCGACGATTCGAAAAATAACTGAAAGCCAATGCAGATACCGAAAATGGTTTTCTGTTTTGCACGCGCTTCCTGGATCACGTCATAAAGCCCGCGCGCGCGGATTTCTTCCATCGCGCGCGCGAACGCACCGTCGCCGGGTAACAAGAGGACATCCGCCGCTGCGGCGACTTTAGGGTCGGCACTCACGGTGACTTCTTTGCCCAGGTGCTCGAAAGCCTTTTGCAATGAGCGTATATTGCCCATGCCGAAGTCGAGCTCGACGATTCTCGCTGCTGTGCTCATCGTGCGCTCACCCCCGGCTATCGCCCGTGGTTACAAACTCCCCTTCGTCGAGGGAATTTCATTCGCACGGCGCGCATCGATTGCGACGGCCTGGCGCAGCGCAAAGCCGAGCGCCTTGAAAATCGACTCGTGAATGTGGTGGCGGTTATCGCCGTAGTGCACCTGTACATGCAGGTTTATCGCGGCGTGTATCGAGAGCTTGTGCAAAAATTCGAGCGTCAGCTCTGAGTCATAGATGCCAAATTTGCCCATCGGCTTTAAGGGCTCGCCGCGGTAAACGAAGTAAGGCCGTCCTGAAAGATCGATCGTCACGGTGGTCAGAACTTCGTCCATGGGTAGCGTAAACGAGCCGTAGCGGAATATCCCCGCTTTATTGCCCAGCGCCTCGGTAAGCGCCTGACCGAAAACGATCGCCGTGTCTTCGACAGAATGATGGCAATCGATTTCGATATCGCCCTTCAGATTGAGATCGAGATCGACCATACTGTATTTGACGATATGGCCGAGCATGTGCTCAAAGAAGGGTATGGGATTTACCCCCGTCATGCGCGCGCTGCCGTCGAGATTCAGCGCCAGCGCAATCTGGGTTTCATTGGTTTTGCGGTCTATTTTTGCGGTGCGCGCCACGGTCTAAGGGGAAACCGGTCTTAAAAACAGGCCGTCAATCGCTCTTGGGCTTTGGTTTTCCGTGGGAGATCCACCCGGAAAAAATATCGAGGTATCCTGAGAAAAAAGCACATAGTTCAGGTATTTCTTTTATAGGAGCCCTGTATGCACTGTAGAAATCAACCCCGGTTTTTGGCAAATCGTGACGTCGAGATCACGCATGTACTCGAAATACGCCTCGCCCCCGCTTATTGGAATCGTATCAAGATTATCGTCTGGCATCGCAGGCGCACCTATTCGACGCTCACCCGGTACTGTGCGCTCCGTTTGGCGCGTCAGTGTTCGCTGCGCTGGACTCCTCAACTGCGTCAGGGGTTGCTGCGTGTTCAAGCTGCAGGCGCCGTCGCGGAAGAGATGCATCGTCATATGATGTGCCTTTACGGTGAGGATGAGAAGATTATTCGCCTCGCGGCGCTGTCGCTGGGGCTGACGATAACGGCTTTTGTCCGGCTGGCAATAGAACTCTACCTCTCGCGCTTAGTTATGGAAAAACATAGCCAGTACGTGGTGACAGATACTGACCTGACTTGGGAAGGAGTCCGAATCACCGAATACATACAAATCTTCGCAACGAACGCCGGTTCCAGGCCCTTTTACAGGCATTTAAGCTGTGAATACTTTCCCGTCGACAGCTATTGGTAGCTCCCCCGGCCCTGGGCGCCGCCCCTAAGACAACTATTTATTACTTTCCGCAATAGGCGATTTTTAGCCCAAGTCAATCGAGGCTAACATGTCACTCACAAGTTTTTTCGCATTCCTTTCACCCCGGGATCGTACGTTTGCACCGCTCTTCAAAGAAGACACCGACAACCTGATCGTACTCGGCAACACGCTCTACGAGCTGATGACCGAACGCAACAAAAAAGAGCGCGAGCGGCTCTCGAAAGAAATCGACCGGCTCGAAAATATCGGCGACGATATCACGCATTCGATCTACGTGGCACTTGAAAAAACCTTCATCACGCCTTTTGACCGTGAAGACGTCCATTCGCTCGCCTCAAAGATCGACGACATTGCCGATAACATACAGGGAGCTGCGGCGCGCACGCGGCTCTACCATATTGCATCTTTCCCTCCGGCGGCCATAGACCTTGTCAAGGTTCTGCAAGACCAGATCGCAGTACTCGCTACCGCGGCGCCCATGCTGATGGATCTCAAGCAGCGCACGAAGATTACCGAGCTCTTGGTGCAGATTCATAGTCTTGAGAATGCGGCCGACCGCATTTTCAATTCGGCGATCGAGCAGCTTTTTCTCAAGCAACGCAACGCGATCGAACTTATCAAGATGAAAGAGCTGTTGGCCGTGCTCGAAACCGCAACCGACAGTTGCGAAGACGTTGCGGACGTTATGGAAAGCATTGTAATCAAATACTCGTAAGTTATGGATCTCTTTCTCGTCGTCGTCGTTCTCGCGCTGTTCTTCGACTTCATCAACGGCTTTCACGACGCGGCCAATTCGATTGCGACTATCGTTTCGACGCGCGTATTGTCGCCCGTACAGGCAGTTCTCTGGGCCGGGTTCTTTAACTTTCTTGCATTCTATATTTTTAAGCTGCATGTTGCCGACACCGTTGCGAAGACCGTCGACACCAGCGCGATCTCGATGTATGTCATCATGGCGGGCCTGCTCGCTGCGATTACGTGGAATCTTATCACCTGGTATTTCGGTATTCCCTCGAGCTCGTCGCACACGCTGATCGGCGGCTTCGCGGGCGGCGCGATCGCGCACGGCGGTTTTGCCGTCGTCAAGATGAAGACAATTTGGCCCATCATCGCGTTTATTTTTCTCGCGCCGATCATCGGTATGCTGGTTTCTTACATCAATTCGATTATTATGCTGCATCTTAGTAAAAAAGCACACCCGATGCGTGCAGAAAAATGGTTCCGGCGGATTCAGCTCTTATCGTCTGCCGCTTTTTCTCTGGGGCATGGCGGCAACGACGCACAGAAGGTGATGGGTATCATCGGTGCGGCGATGCTGGTTTCGGGCAAAATCAAAAGCCTTGCCGAGCTGCCGCAGTGGGTGGTGATCGCCTGTTACGTGGCGATCGGCACCGGTACGCTGTTCGGAGGCTGGAAGATCGTCAAAACAATGGGCTCGAAAATCACGAAACTCACCGCTTTCGAAGGTGTCGCTTCCGAGGCTGCGGGTGCCATGACGCTGTTTTCGACAGGTTCTCTCGGCATTCCCGTGAGTACCACGCATACCATCACAGGCAGTATTATTGGCGTGGGCCTTGCCAAGCGCATCAGTTCGGTGCGTTGGGGTATTACGGTCAAATTGTTCTGGGCATGGATTATCACAATACCGATCAGCACCGTCTTCGCGCTGGGTTTTTACCACCTGATTCATCTTTTCGTAAAATAACATGCTGAAGTCGCTGGAGAAAATCTACGGCGTCAAGCGCAGCAATTCGAAGTACGACGGCCTCGTCTGTACCTTTGACCTCGATAAGACATATCTCGATACACGCTTCGAATCGTTCCGCAAACTCATGCGTATTCCCTTCGAGAAAGCCGAAGAAAAAAAGAATATCCCAGGTGTTGCGGCCGTGGTGCGCGAATTGCGCCGATCGCCGGGTGAGTCCCGACCGCCGGTGCCGATATATTTCATTTCGGGTTCGCCCGAGGGTATGACAAAGGTTGTCACCGAGAAACTAAAGCTCGACGGTGTAGGCTTCGACGGTATTTTGTTTAAAGACTGGCGGGCCGCCGTCAAAAAATTCCAGTTCAAGAAGATCATCGATAAGATCGGTTTCAAACTCGCAGCGCTGATTTACGCGCGCAGCGTATTTCCTCTAAAAGCCCAAGAGTTGCTGTTCGGCGACGATTCGGAATACGACGCGACGATCTATGCGCTTTATTCTGATATCGTCGCCGGTAATCTCGAGCATTACGAAGTGCTGACGAT
>JAFLED010000096.1 GCA_017302045.1 Spirochaetota bacterium | reverse complement strand
GCCCTTACAGCCTTTTTTGAACTTCTTTTTCGGTAGTTATTTTCTCGGTCGCTCGTATTTCGATACTGTTTTTGACTTGCTCGGTAAGCCCAAAGAGTTCAGTAACATGATTAAGGGATTCCGCTCTGAGGCGACGGGTTTAGGTGTGTTTTCGACACTGTTTATTTTTATTCCGGTATTCGGCGCGATTTTCGCTCCCGTGCTGGCGGTAGTCGCTGCCACGCGCATGTTCGCCGAGCGCAAAAATGCCCCGTCTGCTGGGGTGACGCATTAACCGCCGGCAGACCTGAATTCGCTTGAATATAAGGCGCACTGCTATTTTTCTCTTCGTGCTGCTGGCACCGGGGATGGTGCACGCTAAGCTTTTTTTGTTGCTCGACGAACGACTCAAGAAAAGCCGCATCGAACAGGTTATCTACAAGTTTGTGCCGATGACAAACGCTTCCGAGGTAGAGCTCAATTACGTGCAGGCGTTTATGAAAGACATGAGCGCGGCTTCGTATGCGACGCGCCTTAAGGGCGACGACCGCGGTTTGTATATAGGCGCCGATTCCTGGCCCGAAGACAGTTATGTCACCGAACTCACGCAGGGCCGTAACTGGGCCGAGACTGCAGGCAAGATTTCGTTTCTGGTCGAGAGCAGCGGGCCCGAATATGCGCGCATGCCCAAGGGACTTTATCCACGGCGCGACCTTTGGCGCAAATACGCCGAGCTTACGCATGCAGCCTATGCAGGTTCTTTTTACACGCACTACCTCGACACGACGCAGAACACATTACCTGGCGCAGAGTGGCGTGGTTTTACCTGTGTGCACGAATCGGGCCGTGAGCTAAGGCCGGGCAAGGGTTCGCCATTGACGGTTTCGAAAAACCAGTTTCAGCTCAGCTTTCGGCAACTGAAACAACTGAATTTTACGGGTGCGCTGGTCTGCATCAACACGCCGAAGGCCGATACCATGTTCGAGGTTCATACCGCGAAGACCGACGTCGCGCTCGAAGCCGATGCCGGTAAATTTTCGCTGTGGAACGAAGCCCAGCCTCTGCGGGTGCGGGTCATTTCGGCGCGGCAGATTACGGCGCCGCTCGAACTCGAGATTCGCCCCGAGGTGAACGACACGCAGACCGAATTTTTTTTTCAGGGTGAACGCATCACCTGTACTTCAAACCGCTGCCGCAAAAAAGACGCGCGTTTTCTGTTGCCGCAGTTCAGGGATTTCAACGAAAGTTTCGAACTCGCGATACGCGCCTCGGGCGACAGTTATTTCCGCGGTACGCTGCGCCTCATGTCGGGCGAGATCGAAATCGCCCGCACGAGTGTGCGGTTTACGCCGCAGAGCCGCGTCGCCGAAGTCTCATACGCACTGCGCCATCCGTCGGAGTATCAATCCGCGTTTTTCATAATTCTGGGGCTCTGTCTTCTGGCTATCGCCCTCGTTATGCTCGCGGTGCGGGTAATGCGCAAACTGGCAGAAGCGCGCGCCGAAAAGCCACTGGAGCGCATCCCCAAACAATCCAGCGCGAGCGTCGTCATCGAGCCCGGTATCACTTACCGCATGACTGCGGGCGAGAATCCGTTTGGCTGCGAACTCTATCTTTTCGGCGGCATCGTGGCGTTGCGCGTCGAGGGCGATGCGGTTGCCGTGAGCCATGCTGGCGCCGAGAAAGTGCTGCCGCTTGAAAACTTCCGGTACGATCTGCCCGATGGTTATACGCTCGAGATCAGAGTCTTAGAGGGCGGGGCACTGCTCTTACGCGCGTACCTGCTCGACATCGCAGTGGCGCGCGAAAAAGTTACTTAAAGGGATTCGTTACCGACAGCGTTGAGACACGCACAAAGTCTAAATCAGCCTGAGCCGAGCGGCCGCTTTTCTTCAGGCAGCGGAATGCCGTATCGTCGGCGGCGTCGACGGCGATTACCCGGGAGGCGTTTTCGCCGCGCAGCGCGGCAAAATTTTCAAGCGTCGAGCAAAAATTATTTTTCTTGTTCGGCATGACCTGCGCGCGAAACGTGCGGAAGTTCATGATGCGGCCGGTTTCATAGAACGACGACGTGGTGTGCGGGTCGGCGTCGAGTAATACGATTTCTTTGCCGTCGTTCTTATCGCGCAGCGCCCCGAACAGTGCCCGCAATGCGGGTACGTTTTTACAGAACCGTGAACAGTAAAGCGGACTTGCCCCCGTGATACCTTCGTCGTCGTCGAGAATGCTCAGGTATTCGGCGAGCTTTTCTGAATTGAGTGCGTCGGCGATGGTCAGCAGGCTGCCATCGGCGATTTCGGTATTCTCGTCTTCGAGCGGAATCGCGAGCCAGACTTCGTCGCCATACGCGGCAACCTGCTGCATGAGTTCTTTCGAATCGCCGCGGCCGAGTGTGACGCCGAAAGTCAGAGGTACACCGAGCGTGCGCCATTTAACCAGGTCGGCGCTGCTGCGCACATTTTGCACATAGAGCGCAATCTGTTTGCCCTGCACCGGGTTTTTCGGCCAGAGGTCGAAGGCATTGCGCACGAAAAGTTTGAAATAGACGGTGCGCCCGCCGTAAGCGGTCTTGTAGAGATACATGCCGTTCTGCGGCCGCAGCTTATAGGTCTCGCGCTTTACGGAAAAAGAGTTCTTTAAAAGTATATCAACGAAACGGGCGCGCTGCGCCGCTGAATAGCTGCCGCTGCAAGCAACCGACGCAAGCGGATGTCCCTTTTTTTTAATGACAATGGTTTCACAGGCATCCTGCCCCCAAAGCGCTTCGAGCTCTTTCGCAGTTTCGCCGATAGCTTCGGACAGCGTCGCCTGCGGCTCAGGGCGAACACCGCCGGTCGGGGCGAAAACGAAAAGCGCAGCAGTGAGTAAGATTTTATTTCGTGAGTTCATTGGGCAGAATAAAATTATCGTCGTATTGCACCGGGTTCGTCGCCGGCTGGTCGCTCACCGGCGCGATACTTTTCAGCACCGCTTCGGGTGGAATCACCGGCAGGTTGCCCGGGATGTTCAGAAAATAGAGTTTGGCGAGTTCGTCCACTAAATTGACTTTGAGCCGTTTGCCTGGAGCAGAACCATCACCCTTGTCGGCTTCAAGCACCAGCGAATAAAAAGCGTTCTCGCAGTGTGTGCGGTAGGTATCTTCGAGTTCGCGCGGTATGAGGCACGATACGACAACAGGGCCGGTATCTGCAACGACAATGGCAGTTTCTTCGCGGTAAAGCCTGCCGCGCGAGCGGATTTCCCACACCGAGAGGTGCAGGTTTTCCCTGAATTTCGAATCTCTTTCGTCGATGAGCCTGACGAGAGAGTATTCCGATGAAAGCCGCGCTGCTTTTTGGTTTACAATCTGCGAGATCGTAAGTTTTTCTTTGCCGGCGAAGCTGCGCACTTCGATGCGGGCGTGGCCTTTGCGAAACTGGACAATAACACCGTTGCGCTTGGTGGATTCCCAAACGCGCCAGGTTTCGGGTACATCGAGGGTGAAGGGCGATTCACCCGATTTGGATTCCCACTGGTAGGGAACGGCATAAGCCGCGGCGGTCGTAAAGATCAAAAAAAGGCGTAGAAACGCACGCATCTCTTTTGATTCTCGGCTTTAACTGACCGGAAACGAGAGGGAAAAAAACGCTAAGGAAGTTTTGGGAAAGTCATGCGCGGCCGGTGCAGCGCGAGTGAATCGGCGCCAATGCGGACATTTGCGCTCTGGATTTCTGCTTTCGCATAACTTCCCTAACGCAGGTTCTTCAGGTCGTGCTCTGTGCGCTCGATCTGCTGTTCGATCGTCGGCGCATGCGAACCGGGAATACAATTCTGCGGAGCCGTATTTTTGCGCCGCTCTTCGAGGTTTTCATAGATTTCAAACCAGTCAACCTGTTTGTCTTCGTTGAGAAATTTCACGTTCGACAGGTGCATTTTACGCGTGGCGTAACCCAGATCTTCGTCGCAAGGGTCGACGCTCAGCTTGGGTTTGGCGCAGGCGCCGAGAAGCATGACTACCAGTAAGCAGGTTATCCGCATCTTCATTTTTATATCGGCCTTTGCAGGCCGCGAGTTGAGAGGGGGGCTTTCGCCCCCCTAAGGGATCAGTCGTAATTATTTTTCAGCAGGTCTTTGTAAGCGCCCTTGAGATTGGTTTTATCTTCAACGTCGCCTTTGCTCGAATCCATGTTCCAGTTAAGTTTTTTCGTCCAGGTGTAGGCCTTGGGTTTTGGAATCTCTTTGTCGGTCGGGATAATGATACCTTCACCCGCGTTGACATCGACATTGCTTGAAGTCGAAGAATCGACCACATTGACTTTGCCTTCGTTCACGCACAGCCAGAGATCGGCCTTGGGTTTCCCTTTTTTCTTATCGCCGTAAGCAAAATAGAACTCGGTACCGCGCACCGCCGCAACCATCGTCTGCGCGCGTATCTGAAAGGTCTGGCCTGCCTGGCGGCGGTCGACTTTCGAAAAGACAGAACCGGCGCCGACGTCGATCGAAGTAGCGTTACCGACGGCGCTCAGCGTAATCTGCGAGTCGGATTTCAACTTGAGGCTGGCCCCTGATTTGAGGCTGATGATGACCGTACCTTTGGCACCGGTTTTGATTTTATCGGCTTCTTTGACGATCGTGCCCAGTTGGGCTTTTTGCCAGCCTTTACCGCTGTCGACTTCGACCTGACCCGAAACGAAAGTCAGTTTACCCGCGTCGGCGGTCAGCGCGCCGGTGACGGCGACCGCCACGAGCAGAATTGTTTTCTTTATTTTCATGGATGCTCCTAGAGAGAAACAGAGTCTCACACCGGCACAGTCGTGGCTATGGCATCCGGCAGACAACCATAATTTCCCGGGTTGCTGGTTCAACCTGAACCTGCGTTCGCCTGTGGAAAATCTGTTTACGGTGTGAAATCAATCTAAAGAGGAAAAAATGCGCAGTATATCTCCCGCGGGCAGAATTTCTATTCTGCTTATGTTTCTGCCCCTGTTATACTGCTCGAGCCGGTTCGTCAAAAAAGAAGAAATCCAGCGGATCAGTAAAGATTACGAAAAGGTATACTCGCTCAAAGAGCGCGTCGAGGTCGGTAATTTCGACAGCCTGAATAAGGGCGCGAAAGTGAAGATTTATTTTAAGGCGACCGGCGAGTACATTTCGATATATGCGTACCCGTTTTCACAGGTGCGTGAAGAAGCCGTGGGGAAAAACATTCTGCAGCTCTTTGACACCGATTTTCCCGATAAAAAGTTCAGCGAAGAGGTTTTCAGGCAAAAACTTTCATTGCTGTTTGAAGAATACAAGGGCAAGCTCGATAAAATTCCCGTCGATCAGGGTTTTGGTTCAGACCTGACGCAGGGTAAGCAGCCGCCAGCCGATGGCCTGAAACCCTCGGGCAAGGGCGGCGGTCGTCGCGGTCGCCGGGGCAAATAAACACAGCATGAAAATCGGTATCTTCGGCTTAGGCACCGTCGGCCAGGGGCTCGTTGAAATTATCCGCCAGAAAGAAGGCGACATCGCGATCGCTGCGGTGGTAGACCGCAGCTTCGCGCGCAAGCAGCAGGTACTGAAAGAAATCCCCGCGTCAGCAGACCGAAACCTCATTCTCAAAGACCCGTCGATCGATACCGTGGTTGAACTCATGGGCGGTATCGACGACGCACTCTATGTTGTGCGCTCGGCGCTCGAGCACGGCAAAAACGTCGTGACTGCGAACAAAGCGCTGCTCGCCGAGCATGGTTACGCGCTCTTTCAGTTCGCTGAGGCGCAGGGGAAATTTATCTGTTTTGAAGCGGCCGTCGCCGGCGCTATCCCGATCATCCGTAATATCGAAACTATTTTTCGCAACGAGCGGATTACCCGCCTCATGGGTATCATTAACGGAACGACAAATTATATCCTGACGCGTATGCGCAAAGACGGCATGTCGTATGGTGACGTACTCGAGGCGGCGCAAAAACAAGGCCTTGCCGAAGCCGACCCGACACTCGATGTCGGCGGCTACGATGCGCAGCAGAAGCTCGCGCTGCTGATTTCGCTGATCACGGGAAAATGGGTCGAAGCAAAGAACATTCCCGTGCGCGGTATCACCGAACTCTCAAGCCAGGATGTGGTGTGGGCAGAGAGGTTCCATAACCGCATTCGTCTGGTCGCCGATTATTGTTTTCAGAACGATAACCATTACATGCACGTGACGCCTGCCCTGGTGAACGAGCAGAATGTGCTCTATGACATTGAGTACGAAAATAACGCGATTCTTTTCCAGGGCGAATATTCGGGCGAGCACCTCTTCATGGGCAAAGGCGCCGGCAAGTTCCCAACGGCCTTTTCGGTCTATTCAGACCTGAAGCACCTGCAGTCTGGCAGCGCACGTTGGAGCTACCAGCAGGGGCAGGGCTACCTTGCACTGGGCGATATTGCCGACACGAGTTCGGCGTTTTATCTGCGGCTGCGCGTTAAAGACCAGCCCGGTGTGCTCGCGGCGATCGCGCAGATTCTGGGAAATAACGCGCTCTCGATCGCCTCGGTGCACCAGGATCACTCCGCCGTCGCCGCAGGCGAGGTGGATATTGTCATACACACGCATGCCGCGAAACGCAGCCGTTTTTATAAGGGCTTGGGTGAAATACAGGCCCTGAAGAATATTGTGCTGCATCAGATTTATCTGCCTGTTCTGACATAACGTCGAGCCGGTTCCGCTTTTTCTGTTGCAATGGCCGGAAAAGCCGGCAGACTGCCACATGGAAATCTGGGAATGGGTTCAGGAGCATCTGGTTGCGACGGGTTTCATCGCGTTGGGTGTTTTCCTGTTTTTGATCGCGCTGAAAGATATCACACAGAAAAAACGCACGATACAGCATAACTTTCCGCTCGTCGGCCGGCTGCGTTACATGCTCGAGGTGATCGGGCCCGAACTGCGGCAGTACTGGGTTGCGAACGATAAAGAAGAGATGCCGTTCAACCGCGCCGAGCGCCGTTGGGTGTACGCTACCGCGAAAGGGCAGAATAATAATTTTGGTTTCGGAACCACAGAGCAGCTTTATGAGGCTGGGTATCCCATCATCAAGCATGCAGTATTTCCGTTTCCCGAATCCAAAGCAACGATCATTAATGATGATCCCTCTGCTATACCTTCGCTGAAAATTATTGGCGAGTCTCACCGCCGCCCCAAAGCCTGGCGACCGCAGTCGATTATCAACATCTCTGCCATGTCGTTCGGTTCGCTGGGCGACCACGCGGTGACGGCGCTGAACCAGGGGGCAAAAAAAGCGCATTGCTGGCATAATACCGGCGAAGGCGGATTTTCCCCTTACCACACCAGCGGCTGCGACATGGTTTGGCAGATCGGTACCGGCTATTTCGGTGCGCGCGACGAGAAAGGTTTCAGCCTCGATAAGGTCGTCGAAAAGACTGTGCAGAACCCTCAGATTCGCCTGATCGAAATAAAACTTTCGCAGGGGGCAAAACCCGGCAAAGGTGGCATCTTACCGGGTACCAAAGTCACCGCCGAGATCGCGGCGATACGCGGAGTGCCCAAGGGTAAAGACTGTATCTCGCCGAATTTCCACAGCGAGTTTTCGACGATCGCAGAAATGATTACCTTCATCGAAAAAATTTCTGCGGCAACGGGGCTGCCGGTGGGTATCAAGAGCGCGGTCGGTGAAATTGTCTTTTGGGAAGAGCTTGCGGTGCGTATGCGCGAAACAAACCAGGGGCCCGACTTTATCACCATAGACGGCGGCGAGGGGGGTACAGGTGCTGCGCCGCTGACCTTTGCCGATCACGTCTCATTGCCTTTTAAAGTGGCATTTGCGCGCGTATACCAGATTTTCCAGAAAGAAAAGGTTTCAGAGCGCATCACCTTTATCGGTTCGGGCAAGCTGGGCTTTCCCGACCGCGCCGTTGTGGCGCTCGCGATGGGTTGCGATCTTATCAACATCGCGCGTGAAGCGATGCTCGCGATCGGCTGCATTCAGGCGCAGAAATGCCACGACGGACATTGCCCTGCCGGTGTGGCAACGCAGAACTGGTGGCTGCAGCGCGGGCTTGACATCGACGATAAAACCGAACGTACCGCGCGGTTTATCAAAGGCTTCCGCAAAGAGTTACTGACGCTCGCGCACGCCGTGGGTTACGAACACCCGCTGCAGTTTACGGGCAACGATATCGAGATCAGCATGGGTATGAACAAATACAAGACTCTGACTGAAGTTCTCGGTTACGAACGCGACAAGGTGGTTTTTCCCGGTATGGCAAAGCTGGTGGCTTAGTTGCCGGCCTGACGTGCAAAGCCGATAATCTGCTTCCAGTGCGCGGCTGAGAGATGCGCTGAAATATTAAAATGGTTGGCGCGCGGTAAAATGATCTTCTGCGCATGCGGAAATTTTTCAGAAAGTTCTTCGGTCATGCGTACCGGTGTCAATGTGTCGCGGCCTGCGGCGATGAGCAAAACCGGGGCCTGAATATCGCCCGCCTTCGAGCCAGTGTTAAAATTATCTCAGACAAAGAGGCGCGGCAAAAGCGGGATCGTTTTGTGCTCGCCGACGGCCGCGATCGAAGTGTAGGGCGTCACGAGAATTGCCGCGCCGCCTGTCTTGCGCAGGGCGAGTTCTGCGGCAACCCCTGAGCCAAGCGAACGGCCCCAAAAGACCGTCCTCTCCGCTGCGAAGCCGTATTTTTGCTGTATCATGCGCACGAGCGCCTCGGAATCGTCGTAGATACCCGATTCTGAGGGGGATTCTTTTTTCGCCAGGCCATAGCCGGCGTATTCTGCCAACAGTACGCTGAAACCATGACCTGCGAAAATATTTCCGAATGACGCTTCGCGGGCCATAGTCGATGCTTGACCGTGAAACAGAACTACAAGGCGGTCGCCATGACGCGCAAAAAAACCGTAAGCTGTGCGACTGCCGTTTTGCGCGGTGACAACCGCACCACCGGCGAGCGCTGGCAGGCGTGTATCCGGATTCTTTTTAAAGATGAAGGGGCGCGAGACACAACTGGCGGCAGCGAAAAGGGCTACGAAACAGGCGGGGCGGATTAACCCGGTGCCGCGTAATAAATCAGCCATTCGTCCTTTTCCCGTTTAGCAAAGTCCTTACCCGTCAAGGATTTCAGGAATGGACCGAAAGTGTCGTCTTGCGCCACGGGAATTCCCGAAAGTGCCCAGGCGCGGCAATTCTGCAGTGCCGCTTTGAGCGGCACAGAATTCGCCTCGAAAATATTCGGCAGAATATTCGCTACAAAAACCGTATTCCGCGGATCGTGGGATATCCCACTCAGACTTGAAAAATCGCCGACGGCAAAATGCGCTTTGAATTCTTTTTGGTATTCGAGCCGGTTAATCTCGAGATTCGTCGCCGCAGATTCGGCGGCGAGCGTCTCGACGTCGTAACCATACGCCTCTTTAGCGCCATAGAGCAAAGCGGCAATCGCGAGAATACCCGAACCCGAACCCATGTCGATCACGGTATCCGCAGGTGTCACGGTCTCTTCGAGAAATTCAACCATGAGTTGCGTTGTGGCGTGTTTGCCGGTACCAAAAGCCATGCCGGGCACGAGAAAGAGTTTTTTCAGCTGCGGTGAAATTTCAGGATTTTCTTTATCCCAAGGTGGTACCAGCGCGGTCTTCGACGTCAGGGCAAAAGCCTTGAAGGTCTTTTCGAATTCTTTCAGATAATCGGCGTATTTGACCTGCGAGACTTTAAACGGCAGGTCGGGTAATCCTAATGTCGCGAGCGCCATCGGTATGAACGCCTTCGCCGGAAAGTCTTCGCTGAAAAAGAAATAGAGATTCGTATTGTCTTCGACGAGGTTATTCGTCTGGCCTTCAGCATAGAGCAACTCGAAGGTGCTTTGCGCGCCGGCTTTAAGGAAAAATTCTTCAATCGTATGCGCTTCGTCTTTAGGCGCGGCAATTTCAATCTGCCAGAAAACGGTTTGGATGTAGTTCATCCCTTATCCCCCCGACCCCCTTCTCCTGAAGGAGAAGGGGGAGCAAAAGTCCCCTCTCCTTTAGGAGAGGGGTTAGGGGTGAGGGCTTTCTGCATATTCTCTCGCGAAATATGTAATCACCGCATCCGCGCCCGCGCGAAAGAAGGCGAGCAGCATCTCGTCGCGCGCGCGCACGGGGTCGAGCCACTTCTTCTCGCCCGCGGCCTTGATCATCGCGTATTCGCCGCTCACGTTATAACACACAACCGGCAGATCGCTCGCGGCCTTGATGCGGTGAATGATGTCGAGGTAGGCGAGTGCGGGTTTGACCATGAGGTAATCCGCACCTTCGGCCGTATCGAGACGCGCCTCGCGCAGCGCCTCGGTCGTGTTTGCCGGGTTCATCTGGTATGTCTTCTTGTCGCCGAATTTCGGCGCCGACTGCAGCGCGTCGCGAAAAGGCCCGTAGAAGGCGCTTGCGTATTTGGCGGTATACGACATGATTCCGGTTTTCGTAAAACCAGCCCCGTCGAGAGCGTCGCGCAGGTAACCGACGCGGCCATCCATCATGTCAGACGGGCCAAGAATGTCGATGCCGGCCGCTGCCTGCGCGAGCGCCATTTTCGCGAGTACTTCGAGCGTCGCGTCGTTCAAGATTTCGCCGTTCTCGACAATGCCGTCGTGACCATCGCTCGAATAGGGGTCGAGCGCCACGTCGGAGATCAAGACCGCTTCGGGAAATTTTTTCTTGAGCGCGCGGATAATCCGCAGGTAAAAATTTTTCTCTGACCACGAATAAGAACCCGTCTTGTCTTTGAGAGAGTCGTCGACCGCGGGAAAGAGAATAAAACTCTTAATGCCGAGACGCAGAGATTGTTCCGCATGCAACAGCGCCTTATCTTCGCTCAGGCGAAAGATGCCCGGCATCGAAGTAATCTCTTCGCTCTTGTTTGCACCATCGAGCAAAAACAGCGGCTCGATGAGTTTATCTCTGCGAATCTGGGTTTCTTCGGTTAAGGCTCTGACGCCGTGCAGGGTACGGTTGCGCCGGGGGCGTTCTCTGAGGTATAACATCAATTCGAAGGTTTGACTTTCGCCTGTTTGTTGCGCGTCGCGGTTTCGTTCTCGAAATCCTGTGCGTGCTTGAGGTGTTCTTCGAATGGCAGCACGAAAAAATGTTCGGGGTCGAGAATGATGCCCTGCTGTGTGCGCATTTCAAAATGCAGATGGGGGCCAGTAGAGCGGCCGGTGTTGCCTGAGCTGCCGACAATTTGCCCGCGCACAATTTTGTCTCCGACCTTGACATACGAATCTGTCAGGTGTGCATACCAGGCAACGGTGCCGTCGTGGTTCTCGACGAAGACGCAGTGCCCGTATGCGCCCTGGTCGCCGATCAGCATCACCGTGCCGTCGGTCGCGCCGACGACGATACTGCCGCGCGAAGCCGCCACGTCGATGCCGCCGTGAATCTTGCCCCAACGGTTGCCCACGCGGCTGGTGATACGAATACCCATGACCGGCCAGACATACTGGCCTTTTTTCAGCGTCACCTTCTGGCGAAAAATGCCGCTGTCTTTCAGACGGTCGAGATATTTGTTAATGAAAGGTACGAAATACAGACCGGCCTTTTTTATATGATTTTGAGACGGGTTGAGTTCATTCACGAGGCGGAACAACACCGGATCGCACATGTCTTCTTTGCATGTTCTTTTGATCGAGGCTGTAGAAGTGATATTGGTCCAGACGCCCGCATAACCCTGATAGGTCTGAATCAGCCGGTTGTCGATTTCGACTTCGGTTTCTTTCATGAGCGCCTGCGCGCGCTCGGTCATGATTTGCCAGCTCGAACGTGCGCCGGTATCAGCCGACAGAAAGCCGGCAGAGATCAGCAGGAGACATAAAATCCGGGTCGGTTTATTCATTGCTGCCAGAGGCAACGCCTGCCGGCGTTAACGTGGCTGCAAGTTCTTTATAGCTGAGCTTTTTACCCTTCTTTACAATACCCTCGTCGTCGAAGTAGCGAAACAGGAAATCACGGCTGAAAACCGTCAGGTAAGAAGAAACCAGCGATTCCCATGGGCTGCGCTCGGTTTTGCCTTCGACCATGTGATCGATGACGCGGTCGAGCTCGGCGAGCAGGCTCTGCGCTTTTTCGTTTTCGCCTTCAAAGCGCAGAATCTCTTCGTGCACATAACGTTTGAAGGCTTCGATATAGGTTTCGGTCGTCTTGGTTTTTTTCTGGTGGTTTTTCTCGGCGTCGCTGATGAGTTGCCGCATCAGCAGGTTAGGATGTTCCCGCTCGGCGAGCGCTTTTTTCAGGTTTTCAATCTGCGGCGCTGTCAGTTCGGTTTTTTCGATTTTACGCTCCGCGACAAACTCGTCGAGCTTCTGGTCGATAAAACTCTCTGAAAGAAAAAACTGTGCGCTGCCTTCGAGCGTTTTCAGTGCCTTGTCGGTTTCAGAGCGAATCTGCGCGACGTCGAAGCGGCGCTCGAGTTCGGTTTTCACCTTCGCCTTGAATTCGGCGACGTTGGCATTGCCTTTAAAATTTTCGGCGACGAATGCATCTGTAAGTTCGGGTAATTTAGGTTTGGATATC
>JAFLED010000095.1 GCA_017302045.1 Spirochaetota bacterium | reverse complement strand
AGTTATTCGGGTTGTGAGCGGATGACCCACGTCCGCCTCGAAAACATTGCCAAGAGTTTCGGAGACAAACATGTCCTCAAGGGCGTCGACCTGGATATCCAGCGCGGTGAAATCATTTATATTATCGGCAAGAGTGGCTCGGGAAAATCTGTCACGCTGAAGAATATCACCGGGTTATTACGCCCCGACTCAGGCCGGGTGCTTATCGACGGCGCCGACGTGCACAGCCTGGGCGATGCAGAGCTCAATGTTTTACGCAAGAAGATGGGTGTGCTCTTTCAGATGGCCGCCCTCTTCGACTCGATGTCGGTCTACGAAAATGTCGCATTCGCGCCGCGGCGGTTTACCACGATGCGCGAGCCGGAAATCCGCGAGCTCGTGCGCGAAAAGCTCGAAATGGTGGGTTTACGCGGCGTCGAACACCTCAACCCCTCGTCGCTTTCGGGCGGCATGCAAAAGCGCGTCGGCCTCGCGCGCGCCATTGCGTTAGATCCTGAAATTGTACTCTACGACGAACCGACAACCGGCGTCGACCCGATTCTCGGCGCTGCAGTCGACGATCTCATCAAGAGCCTCAACGCAAAAACGGGGGTCACGTCGATTGTGATTTCGCACGATATGGCTTCGGTATTTCGCACCGCCCACCGCGTCGCCATGCTTTACGACGGGGTATTCCGCCTCATCGGCACACCCGATGATTTCAGAAAATCGGATGACCCTGTGATACGGCAATTTGTAGAAGGTTCGGCCGAAGGGCCGATACCGATTTTGTAACTATATGGATAAAGACCGGAAAACAAAAGTCGCCGTAGGCATTATGACGATTATCTCGCTGGCGACCTTTGTGTCGCTGTTGGCGATTTTGGGCCGCTGGCAGGTCGCCGGCGAGGGCCTGCGCATCAACCTGCGCTTTCGTTTTCTGAACAACCTGGCGAATGGCGCGCCGGTGCGCATCTCGGGGGGATTACCCGTGGGCTTCGTCGAGAACATCTATCAAAAAGACCTGAAGACTTACGTGCAGATTTCGCTGCAAAAAGACCTTATCAACAAGATACCGAAGCGCGCGGAAACCGTGTTTGCGATCTATACCACAGGGCTCATGGGCGGCAAGTATATCAACATTACGATTCCCGACGCGAAGCCCAACGAAGTATTCTTTCAGAATGGCGACGAATGGGTCGGTATCGACCCGCCGTCGATCGACCAGATGATGATGGCGTTTTCGAGCTGGTTCGACGGCAAGAACGGCGGCCAGGTACTCGCCGAGATAATGAAAGAGACAGAAACGTTTCTCTCTAACCTCAACGGCATCGTCAACGAAAACCGGGGGGATATCCGCACGACGATCAAACAGGCGCGCGAATCGTTTACTTCGCTCTCGGCTCAGTTAGATACGCTGATGCAGAAGTTGAATATTCTTTCGAAGAACTTCACCGACATCTCGAACCAGAACAAACAAGATATCCAGATTATGCTCGAAAACATGTCGAAGATCTCGCGCGACCTGAATCTCATCACGCAGCGCGTCAACTCGGGCCGCGGCTCGGTCGGCAAGCTGATCCAGGACGAAGAACTTTATAAGAACGCAAACGAGGCGGCGTACCACGCGCGCGAATTGTTTCGCAAGCTCGAAGAGAATCCCTCGCTGTTTTTGAATAAAGGTAACTGACATGGCCGCGGCCGCCAAGCCCGTGCTGAATCCCACCGAGCTGGCGCGCAGGCGCTCGATTCGCGTCGGCGCTTACGTGCTCGTCGGATTTTTTGTCGTTGTGATCGGTGCGATTGTCGGCGCGCGTATTCACACCGCGCGCTCGGGATTTACAATCGACGTGGCTTTTTCTTTTCTAAGCAATCTCACGAAAAATGCGCGCGTGCTGCTTGCGGGAGGACGTGAGATTGGTTATGTGCAGGATATTTTTCAGAAAGACCGCCAAACATATGTACGCGTTTACCTGTCGAATGACCTGAAGAACGTCATGCCCGATACAAAAGAGACGCAGATAGCTATTTTCAGTAATAACCTGATGGGCCAGAAGTATATCAATGTCCAGTTCAAGGAAATGTTACCCGGAGATAGGGCAATCCAACCCGGGCAGGTGGTTCGCGGGATTTCACCGCCTTCGTTCGAACAGATGATGTTGTCTTTCTCCAGCTGGTTCGAAGGCAAGAGCGCGGGCGAAGTCGCGGAGCAGATTCTGGCGAAAGCGAGCGTTCTGCGCGCAGATATCGACGCCATCGTCGCGGAAAACCGCGACGATCTCAACGCGACATTGTCCGGCGCCAAGAATTATTTTGCCACAATTTCAGAACAATTCGCGAACCTCAAAACCAATATCTCGCTCATCGCACAAAATAGCGAAGAGATTCTCACGGCGCAGCAACAGAGTCTCGCCGAGCTCGTACAGAATACCGCCACCATGGCAAAAAACCTCGAATACCTCGAGAAAGCGCTCAGCAGTAATCGCGGCACGCTGGGCAAATTTAATAAAGAAAGCAAGCAGTTGCGCGATAATATCAGACTGACGATCGAATACAGCCGGTCGTTCATCAAATGTATACAGGAACGACCCTGGGTTATTATCTACAAGGAATCTTGCCGCGTCAGATAGCGGCTCACCGCTGATCGGAGGAGAGTTTGCTCAGCAGTTCTTCACGGCGTTTATCGTCGAGCAAGTTAAGCTTCTCATCGTTTTTCGGCCGTTTGCGGCGGCTGCGGATGAAGAGCGCCACAAAGCCGGCGCATAAGATTGCACCAAGAACGGAAAAGGTGCCGAGATAATTGCTTTCGGGAATGCTCATAATCTGAGCACCGAAACCGTCGCGGAACTGTTTCATCATATAGGCATAGTCGTTTTGCTTCGCCATGGCGAAAGCTTCGCTTTTTTCGGCATCGGGCCCGAAGCCATTTTTAAAACCCTCGATGATTTTCTCATCGCTCAGACCTGCCATGAGCAGTTTATCGAGCGCATCACGCGCTGGCCAGGCATTACAATGCCCCGTATGATTGCAGTTGCGGAGCGGCATGTTGCACCCGCAGGTACACATGAGTTTATGCGAGAGCGCATCGAAACGTTTCAGCAAGGCCGGGTCGGTGAGCCGGCTATGCGCGCTCTGCGCAAAGACCGCACCGGGCAATAAAATTGCCAGCACGGCGATGATCGCATATCTGGCCCGGAAATGTCCGCTCACGGAACCGAGCTTTTAAACTTTCGACGCGGCATAAACCTATTTTTGAAAATCACTGCACTGGCGTGCATGGCTTTCTCATCTCTCGGCGCAGAACAGTACGAAGCGCAGGTCTTCGGCGTCTCTTCGTGGGCAACACAAAATTTGCGCAACTCGCTGGTCAGTGCTTATGGCGTCGACAGCCCGGTGTATTTATTCACCGACTATGGCGGCAAATTCTTTTGGCGCGGCGGCTTTATCGAACCCGGCATTACGACCGGCGTCTTCACTTCGATCGGCGTACGCGGCGATCTGAGGCCCAGCGGCGATGTTCCGACGATTGCGGGTGGCAGCCCGGTCTCGGTGGCAGGCGACTTTCGACTGGCGCTTGCCTGGGTTCCGCTGCAGCTACGTGGCCGTATCTGGCTCTACCGCGATATTTTCTTTATTGAAGCCGGTACAGGCCCGGCTTATGGTTTTGGTGCACTCGAATACCGCGCGCAGTACAGCACGGGCATAACCGACAATCGTTATCAAAAATACAGCGAATGGGGATGGCTCACGAGCGCGGCTCTGGGCGCCGACTTTGAGCTCTTGGCCGGGCTGCACTTGCAACTCAGCGTCGAAGGCGCCTGGCTTGTGTCCCGCATCCGCAATCCCAATATCCTTGCGACATCGGATGTCATGCTCTCGCAATGGTTTCTGCGACCGGGCCTTGCGGTCGCACTACGTTTCTGAGGCTTGTCGCCACGCGTTGTATGCATCTTTGAGAACGCGCTTCTGCGGCGCAGCTTCAAAACTTGCGTCGATGGCCGCAAGATTCATCTGCCAGAGTTCGTCGCGCGTGAACCCCTGAGCGGCTAAGAGCGCGTATTCGCCGGTCAGCGAGGTATTAAACATACCGGGATCGTCTGAGTTCACAAGGCAATTAATACCCGCATCGATCATCCGCCGAATCGGGTGTGGTTCGCTGCGGCTGACGACATTCAGGCAATAGTTGCTGGTGGGAGAAACCTCTACGGGAAGCCGTGTCTCGCGAAAATGCCGGATAAGTTCTGCATCTTGCATGAGGTTGAGACCATGGCCGATGCGCTCGGCCTTCAGTATTTCGACCGCATCGCGCACGCTCCAAGCACCGGCGGCCTCGCCTGCATGCACCGGTATGCGCAGCCCCTCGGCGCGCAGCCGGTCGAAATTATCTTTAAACAGCGCAGCGGGAAAATCCTGTTCGACACCTCCCAAACCAGCGCCGATAAAGACGCCGCGCTTTGCGCCCTGCAGAATAAATTCGGCGACCGCATTTTGTACCCCGGGTATCTCGCGCGAGAAATCGGGGATCAGCCGCACTTCGATGCCGTATTTTTTTCTGCCCTCAGCCAGCGCTTCGGCAAGCGCAGCGTACAAGACCTCGGCGTTGTCTTTGGTATGCATGAAAGCAGCACTCATGAACGCTTCGGTATAACGGATATTCTGCGATGCCTGCAAGGCAAAGAAGCGTTCGACAATGAATTTATAATCTGCCGCACTGCGCAGAATACCCGCGGAGGTAGTATAGACCTGAATGAAGTGATCGAAATCCGTGAACTTGTAAAAATCGCGCCACGCTTCGCGGCCTGAAACCGGCAGCTCGACAGCGTTTTTTTCCGCTAAGTCGAAATAGTCATCGGGCTTCAGCGCTCCTTCGATATGCACGTGGAGCTCCACCTTTGGCATCGCTGCGAAAAATTCAAGATCGGTCATGGGTATCCTCGATCTGCGTCAGATATCGCAGCGCCATCCTCTCCGGGGCGGCGACGGCGAGAATATCTGCATCGGCGCTCGCTTGGGCTTTAACGTCAGTGATGAAGGATTCGATATTCGCGTTAGACATTTCACCTCTTGCGTAGGGTAAAAAAAATCCCCGAATCTTCGGGGATCGACCCGCCTATAGCGCGGAATTTCCGCAAGCCTCGCAACTTCGCAAGCGAAGTTGCTACTAAAGCGGCTTCGCCTGCTTGCGGAAATTAAGAAACCGCGCCATATACGGCGGCTGCGGTACTAGTAAGAACTAGTACCTGTAGTGCTCGGGCTTATACGGGCCAGCCTGATCGACGCCGATGTAGTCGGCCTGCTCTTTTGTGAGCTTCGTCAGTTTCACACCGATGCGCTCGAGATGCAGACGTGCAACCTCTTCGTCGAGGTGTTTCGGCAGACGGTAGACATCGATCTTGTAGACGTCTTTGTTCTTCCACAGGTCGAGCTGCGCGAGCGTCTGGTTGGTGAACGAATTACTCATCACAAACGACGGATGGCCCGTGCCGCAACCGAGGTTCACGAGACGGCCTTCGGCGAGCAGATAGATCGAGTTGCCATTCGGCAGCGTGTATTTGTCTACCTGTGGCTTGATGTTGAGTTTCTTCACGCCGGCGAGGTTTTCGAGTGCTTCGACCTGGATCTCGTTGTCGAAGTGACCGATGTTACAGACGATCGACTGGTCTTTCATCTTTTTGATGTGTTCGATCGTGATGATGTCTTTGTTGCCGGTTGTGGTAACGAAGATATCCGCGACGGGAAGCGCGTCTTCCATAGTTGTGACGGTATAACCTTCCATCGCCGCCTGCAGTGCGCAGATCGGATCGATTTCTGTGATGATCACGCGGCAACCGAACTGGCGCAACGACTGCGCCGAGCCTTTACCGACGTCGCCGTAACCCGCGACAACCGCAACTTTACCTGCGAGCATGACGTCTGTCGCGCGCTTGATACCGTCGGCGAGTGATTCGCGGCAACCATAGAGGTTGTCGAATTTCGATTTGGTCACCGAGTCGTTGACGTTGATTGCCGGGAAAAGCAGTTCGCCTTTCTCGAGCATCTGGTAGAGGCGTTTTACACCTGTAGTCGTTTCTTCAGAAACACCGCGGATGCCCTTACCGATCTTAGTCCACTTGTCGGGGCTGCGCTTCAGCGAGTCTTTGAGCAGATTCAAGATAATCTGGAATTCTTTGTTGTCTGTTTTCTGGTCGAGAATCTTTGCGTCTTTTTCAGCCTGAGTACCCAGGTGAACGAGCAGTGTCGCGTCGCCGCCGTCGTCGACGATGAGGTCTGGGCCCGAACCGTCTGGCCAGGTCAGCGCTTCTTCAGTGCACCACCAGTATTCTTCGAGGCTTTCGCCTTTCCAGGCAAATACGGGTGTGCCGGTTTTCGCGATGGCCGCGGCGGCATGGTCTTGTGTTGAGAAAATATTGCACGAGCACCAGCGAACATCCGCACCGAGTTCTTTCAGCGTTTCGATGAGAACCGCTGTCTGAATGGTCATGTGCAGCGAGCCCATGATCTTCGCCCCTTTGAGGGGCTTCTCTGCGCCGTATTTTTTACGAAGCGCCATGAGGCCCGGCATTTCATGCTCGGCGATGTCGAGTTCCTTACGGCCAAATTCCGCAAGGCTGATGTCTGCTACTTTATAAGGTAGCTGTCCGATGGCTGCGCCAGCGGAGAGGTCTGCTGTTTTCATACATCGATACATTCACATGCATCGATGTATCGTCAAGCCATTATGCGATTTCGGTCAACGGGGGGATTACTCCCTTTGCGCCGTCAGGGTGAACGCATAATATTGCTGCAACAGCGCCAGCGCCAAAAGGCCGTGAAAGATATTCAGCTTCTCGACACCGTAGAACAGACCAGGCCCTGCAAAGAGGAGTCCTGCGACTGTTGTCAGCACGACCGAAATCAGCACACGCAAAAGAATGCGACCGGGTTCGCGGCGTTTGAGCCACGCAGCCCAAAGCCAGATCAGCTGGGCAAGTACACCCGCGAGCAGTGCATACGTCGCCGACTGCCAGAAGAGAATCGCCCCGGCAACGACCACCGCCCCGGCCGCAAGGCTTGCCCACAGTTTCGTGTCGCGCGACACCAGAAAGAAAGCAATCGCCGCAAAGGGAACTCCCGCAATGGCGGCCGCATGCGACACGAGACGGTGGGCATCCGCCAGTTGGCTTGCGCCCAGAAACTTTGTTGTACCGATAAAGGCTGCGAGTGCTATCGAAAGGTAGCCGAGCTGGGAGAAGATGTCGGTGGTGTTTTTTCTGCGCGCGCCAATCGCCGCGAGGACAGCCATCGCGCCGACGAGAAAATCAAAGAGTGCCAGCATGATCATATCAGAATGTCAAGGTCGACATCAGGTATGCGAACTGGTAGTCGCCGGTCTTATTCGCAGCAGTCATAGCCTTGCCGCGCTTCGCATAAGCATAACCCGCCTGAAACGCAAGAAAGTCACGCGCCTTGTAGTTAAAGAGGATATCCGCTTCCTGGTAGAGCTCGCGCTCGCCATTAAAAGCGGCCGCGGCCGTCGCATTGGCGCTGCCACCAATCGCATACCACGAATCGCCGGTGCTGGTGCGCATCGCGTACCAGTAGTCGAGCTTCACGCTGAAATCGGGTGTGAACCAGATGGTGTAGTCGATGCCGCCGCCTGTGAGGTTACGCCAGCTGGTCATATCGGCCTGCCCGAACTGGTAGTGCGGCGTCGGGTATAACGGATCGAGAGTCTGGTATTTGCCGTCGGTCGGGTCGTTATCACCACTCGCATAGGCACCCTGCCCGCCAATGCGCATACGCACGTCTTTTGAAACCGCAAAATTCAGACCGATAAAGCCCACGGCGCCGTATGCCTCGACCTCTTGTCCCTGATTGCGACCGCCCTGGTAGGCGACGTCGATCGAATAGTCGAGGAGCATGTCTTTCGGCGTTTTGTTGCCCGCATCGGTGCGGTTGCTGAATCTGAGGCCATACGTATAGAGCTGGTTTGCGTCACGGTCTGCACCCTCTTCGTTACGCGCAAAGATATAGGCGTCGAGCATGAAATAGCGATGGATTTTCCACGCGTTGTAGATACCGCTGAAGTACATATTCTTTGTGTTCGCGGTGCTCGTCGCGTTATTGAGGTCATTCGAGCGCCATGCCTGTATCATCGTGCCGAAGATCTGCAGATTGTTCTTCTCGGTTTCCCAGGTGAGTTTGGCGCCGTCGAAAGAACGGCCGACGTTTGCCCAGTCGAGCGAACCAACGAACATCTGCTCGCCGTATTCGAGTTTCTGCCGGCCGACTTTGAGCTCAAACGGCGACCAAAGAAAATTTTTCAGCTGCAGGTATGCCTCGCGAATATCGGTCGCCTGTCTTTCGGTTCCGGTATCGGTGATCGACGGGCTCTGCCCACCCCAGATGCGCACGTCTTGCAGCGTAATGACCGCGCGGCTTTTATCGGCAAATTCTTTCTCGGCGGTCAGCCAGACTTTTTGACCGACGAAGTTATATTTAGTGTCGGCGTCGAAATTGAAGTTGTCTTTAATTTCGGGGCGCACGCGTACCATGCCTGAAATTTTCACGGTGTCATACCATTTCGCGACTTGCTCTGGGGGCTTGTTTTCAGCGGGCGCAGCGACCACTACAGGGGCAGTTACCGTCGCCGGTTTCGCGGCAACCGCGGGTTTCGCCGCCACGGCCTTCGGCGCAGCTGGCTTTTTTGTTTTGAGCTGCGCGGTAACAGGACTTAACACCGCGAACAAACAGAAAAAACTCATCAAAGATCGGGCTTTCATGATTTGCGCCTGTAGGATAGGAAACAGGGTGTAAAGGATTACGCTTCACAGCTGATTTTTTCCGATACTTTTTATTTCCACAATGTCCTGTGTTTTTCATCGTACCGGATGAGCGATTGGCGCGAATCGGTTGAACCGATCATCCACCACAGCAAGATTAAAGTACCGTATACCTGGTCGGTCGGCGAGACCGGCTCGCGGTTTCTGAAAGCACTGCGCGACGATAAAAAGATTCTCGCGAACAAATGCCCGCAGACGGGTAAAATTTTCTGCCCACCCAAGTTGAACTCCCCCTATTCGCTGAAACCGATCAGCGAATGGCTCGAGTTATCGGGCGAAGGCACGGTGCAGACTTTTACACAGCGCAACTACGACAGCCTCGCCGCCAAGGCGGATGCCCCGCGTATCTATGCACTGATACTGCTCGACGGTGCCACCCAGGCTTTGCCACATCTTTTGGGCGAAGTCGATTATGGTCAGGTAAAAACAGGCATGCGCGTTAAGGCAGTCTTTCGTGAAAACCGCGAAGGCCATATTCTCGATATCAGTTATTTTAAACCGGCATAACAAACATGGAAAAAACAGCAATCATTGGTGTCGGCCAGACAAAACAAGAGCGCAATAAAAAACACCAGAACTTTGCCGAGATGGTCTATGAAGCGACACAGCTCGCGCTCGGCGATGCCGGACTCGACATCAAAGATATCGACAATGTCATCACCGTCTCGAATGACTTCTGGGATGGCCGCACCATTTCGTCGATGGCGGTGCAAGATGTCGCCGGTGCTTATGAAAAGAACGTCTCTACCGTCGAAGGCGACGGCACGTTCGGCGCGTATTATGCGATGACGCGTATTCTTTCGGGTTCTTACAAGAACACGCTTGTTGTCGCGCACAGCAAGGGCTCAGAAAGCGACACCAACCTCATCACGAACGGCATGTTCGAGCCGATCTTCACCCGCCCCCTCGGGCTCGACAATATCACTTCTGCAGCTATGCAGGCGCGCTCTTATATGAATGCCTTTGGTGCGACCGAAGCGGACTTTGCCGCTGTCTCGGTAAAAAACCACGGCAATGCGCTGGGAAATCCGCATGCGCAGATCGCGAAAAAAATCAGCGTCGACGATGTCTTGCAGTCAAAGAAACTCGCCGACCCCTTAAAGCTCTATGATATCTCGCCGATCACCGACGGCGCGGCGGCGATGATTATCGCCGGGGATGAATTCACGCGTAAGCTCGCGGGTGGTAAGGTGAAACCGGTCTACCTCAAGGGCGCGGCTTTCTGCTCCGACGCCTATGACCTGGGGCTTAGGGATCTCGCGCGCTCGCCGGCGCTCAAAGCCGCGGCCGAAAAGGCCTACCAAATGGCGGGTATTAAAGACCCTGCGAAAGACATCGATCTTGCTGAAATTTACGACGCCTTCTCTTATATGGAGCTCATGTGGTATGAAGGCCTGGGTTTCTGCGGCGAAGGTAAAGGCGCCGAGTTCATGAAGAGCGGTGCGACGCAGATGACGGGTGCTTTGCCCGTCAATGCCTCAGGCGGAGTGCTCTCTGCGCACGCCGTTGTCACCGCGGGACTCATCCGCATGATCGAAGCCGCGCTGCAAATTCGAGGCGACGCAGGCGCCCACCAGGTGCAGAAAAAAGTCAAAACCGCGCTGGCGCATGGTATTAATGGGCCATGCGCTCAGGCGCATTGTGTATGGGTATTGGGGGCGTCGGCATGAGAGCACATTCTGTACGCCGCCGCCTTCGGCACATCATGTTCCCAAGGAGCGAAGCATAACATGGCACGCAGAGTAGCAGTCGTCGGCTCAGGCCAGACATATCACAGCGGCGGTCGCGCCGACGTCAACGGACAAGAACTCATTGCCGAAGCCGTGAATCGCGCACTCGAATCGGCTAACATGACGATCGATGAAATCGACGGCATCGTTATCGGCAACATGGATCACTTCGAAGGCATCAACTTCGTCGATTCGTGGTCGGCGCCAGGTACCGGTGGTACAATGAAACCCGTGATAAAACTTACGACGGGTGGCACAACGGGTACGACGCTCGCGATCGGCGGATATCACCTCGTCGCCTCGGGCATGTTCTCAAAACTGCTCGTGATCGGCTGGGAGAAAAATACCGAGTCCGATACCACGGCTGCGATTACAACGGCCTTCGACCCCATCTGGGATCGCCTCGTGTTTGCGGGCGCGATCGGCGGCCTTGCTGTCGAGGCGCAGGCCTACCTCGCGCGCTATAACCACAAAAAAGAAGACGCCGCGCGCGTCGTCGTGCGCGACCGCAAGAATGGCGCAAACAATCCCTTTGCGCATGTGCAAAAAGAGACCACCGTCAAACAAGTGATGGCGTCGCCGCTGATTGCCGACCCGTTGCACTGGCTCGATATGTGCCCGCGCACCGATGGCGCTGCGGCCGTCATCTTTGCGGATGAATACGTCGCGGAGAAAATTTGCCCGAAACCCGCGTGGGTATTAGGGACTTCGGTGCGCCATAATGCCGCGATGACTGCCGACGTTTCGCTCGACGGTTTGCATTCGATGGTTGCCGCTTCGAAAGAACTCTTCGGCAAAACCGGCATCACCGATCCTTTAAAACAGCTCGACGTCATCGAGATGTACCTGCCGTATTCGTATGCGGGCTTGAGCTGGATCGAAAGTCTGGGACTCTGCAAACCCGGCGATGGCCCGAAACTGCTTTGGGACGGCGTCACCGACATGGAGGGGGAGCTGCCCATTAACCCGTCGGGCGGGCCGATCTGCGGTAACCCGATCGGTGCGACGGCACTGATTCGAGTCGCCGAAGCGACGCTGCAAGTGCAGGGCCGCGCCGAGGCGCGGCAGGTGAAGGGCGGTAAAGTCGACCTCGCTCTCGCGACGGGTTTCGGCGGCTGTTTCTGGACCGATCTGTTATTATTCGGGAGCAAAAAACCTTAATGTATCTCCCTCTCCCGGCGGTCTCGCTAAGCGGGGCGGGAGAGGGCAAAAAAGGAAAACTATGATAGAAGAAAACAAGCAAGGCCTCTTAACGATGTCTTCGGGTGAAGGCTCGCAGCCGTATAACTATGCCGTCGGCGTCTATGGCAGCCGCTTTATCCAGGAGCTACGCGACCACCACCGCATTCTCGGCATCAAGTGCCCGAAATGCAAAAAGGTCTATGTGCCGCCGCGCCAGGTCTGCGGTCCCTGTTACACAGAAATGACCGAGCTCGTGCCTGTTGCGAGCGAAGGTAAGATCGTCAGTTTCACGATTCTGCGTTTTCAGTTTCTCGATCCCGAAACCGGCGAGAAAAAACCCGTGCCCTATGGTTACGGGTTTTTCAAGCTCGACGGCGCCGATAACAACTTTCAGCACTTCATCGAAGTGCCCGAAGACGAATCGCGCCTGTGGATCGGCGCACGGGTGAAGGCTGTCTTCTCAGACCAGAAGTATAACTCGCTGAAGACCATCCGCCATTTTACTTTGGTCGACTAAAAACGAAACCGCCCGCGTAGCAGCGGGCGGCATTCTGCAAAAATAGTTTTGGTTTAGTTAGCCGGCGGGTCCAACACACCCGCTTGCGGGTTGTTGAAAACCACGAACTCGATTTGCCCTTGTTCGTTCTCGCGCACGATCAGTATGTGTGTCTGATCGTTACCGGCGGCGACAGAAAGCGGGCTTGTGTATGAACCCGTGAGGTTAAAATTCGCATCCTGCGAAAATTCGAGATCGCTCCAGTGGTGCAACGGATCTTGCCCC
>JAFLED010000094.1 GCA_017302045.1 Spirochaetota bacterium | reverse complement strand
GCGGCTTCTTTGACGCGCGCGGTTGTCGAGTTCTGATGGTTACGGTGTGCCTTCGGCCCGGGTAGAGCCGAATTCTTGAATTTCCCGGAAGCGATTCTGATGCCGGGATTTTTCACGAAACCTTACGCGCCTTGCCCCTTATCTGGTTTTCGGGCCGGGCGATTTTATAGCGGCGTAACTTGTCGTAGAGAGTCTTGCGTGATATGCCCAGATGCCGCGCCGCGTCGGTGACCTGCCAGGCATAACGCTGGCAAACGGCGTTGATATAGTTACTCTCGACGAAATCGAGGCTCAGCGCTTCTTTGGCTGTCGCGGCGAGATTCTCAAACAATGTCGTCGGGTCGGGTTCGATCTCTTCGCGTAAAAAATTACGCGCCGCGGTGAGAGCTTCAGACGCATCGGCCGTCTTCATCAGTTCGAAGACCGGCAGGCCTTTACTTTTACCCAGATCATTCATGAGATCGATGGTCGTAAACAGGCCCCGATAACCGGTCGAGAGATCGAACCGGCTGAGTATTTTACCTGCGACAGATGCCATGTCTTCGCGCAGAGGGGTAAAATTCTGCCGGTGGATATATTCCGCGGCGATCTGGCTCAGATCTTCAGTGCGCTCATAGAGCGGGGGTACTTCAATCGCCGCCTTGCGCAGCAGCGAATACAGCTCTTGCCTGAAAGTGCCGCGGCGCACGAGTTGCCCTATCTCGGCCGGGGCAAGAAAAACATGGCGCAATTTAGATTCGGCGGGGTTTTTAAGCAGAGTCAGTAACGCGGCCTGGTTTTGCCAGCCGAGCAGGTGCAGGTTCTCAACGCATAGAATAGTGGTTGCAGCTTTTGTTTTCTTTTTCACCGCAAGTATCGCCTGCGCGTGCAGGTGTTTCGGCAGTTTCGCGAGATCGACCCAGTGGAAAGGCGCGGGCGCCGCGGGGCGCAGCAGCCTCGCATAATACTCCATGAAGTCCTGAACGGGGATATCCCCTTTGCCGGTCAGAAAAAGAAAAGGCTGGCTTGAAACGGCGGCATAGAGCTGTTCGCGAAAGCGTACAATCGCCTGCGATTTTCCATGCATAAAGGCCGGAAGGCGCAGTTGGTTTTGCGGCAGCGCCGCCAGTTTCGCCAGCCGGTCGGCCAAGAGCTCGTTTTCACCCTGCGCGAGGGTACGGTCGCTCAGCTGTTTTAAAAACCGGTTTTGTGTTTCGAGAAACCAGCGCCATTCTGACGGGGCGAGACCTGTAATTTTACCCGCTTCGGCGCGAAAGTGCAGTATCGCCTGAATTTGCGGCAGGCTTTCGGGAAAAAGCGAAAGCGTGCGTGCCCGGTTCTCTTCGTTCATCAGAATACTGAGCGAGACAGCCCCTTCTTTGGCGCCGAATTTCTGCGCGGCCGCATGAATCACCGAATCGGATACGCCTGCCAGATAATCAGAGTCGAAAACAACGATACCGTGCAGTGCTTCGGTGCGCAGATTTAACTGCGACGCGACCTTCAGGCGATAAGAATCGGGCAGGTTCTTGCGGCAGAAGTCACCCAGGGCACGGTTTTTTGTAACGAGAAGAACCCGGAACATTCTCCTGACCGGTTATAGATGCCGCATAACGCGTCTAGTTAAAGCTAAAAAAAAATTATTTGAACATCTGCGTGATGCGCAGCGCACTTTCGGCGATGTTTGTGTCTGAAATGTCGACCACCGTGTGTGCGATTTCGAGGTAAAGCGGTTCGCGGCGTTTAAATACTTCAAGCAGGTTCTGCGGCGAATCGGCCGGCGAAAGGTCGGGGCGCGACGCGTTGCGCGCGAGATTCTGCAGGCGATAGAGCATCTTCTCTTCGTTCACGGCGATGTAGATACAGAAAAATTTTTCTTTCAGAATCTGCATCTTACGATCGCTGCGCAAACCTTCGGCTTCTTCGACAATACCGCCGCCACAATCGAGCAGCAGCCGGTCTGTTTCGGCCGCAGTCGCGAGCGCCGCGTATTCGCGGTCGCGAAAATACTGCCAGCCACGGCTGCGTACGATTTCTTCGATGCGCATGCCCTCGTCGCGTTCGATTTTTTCGTCGAGCGAAAGCAGGGGTATCTGCCAGTATTCGGCGAGCCGTCGCGCAATGGCAGACTTGCCGACGCCGCGAAACCCGATGAGTGCAATCCGCGGTTTTTTAGGCGGATGAATTTTTGTGCGCGCACCACCGCCCCGGCGCGGTTTGTTCTTTCTGCGGTGGTCCATTACGAAACCTTCTTGATTTCGGCGATCAGCGCCTTTTCCATCGCTTCTACCGGGGCCGGCCGGCCGGTGAACAGCTCAAATTGTAAAACACCCTGATAGAGCAGCATTTTATGGCCCAGAACAATTGCGCAGCGCTTCTTACGCGCGAGCTTCAGCAGCGGCGTCATCGCCGGGTTGTAGACAATATCGAAAACCGTCTGGTGTTTTTTAAGCTCCGCTGCGCTGAGCGGGCTTTGCCCCGGTGCTGCCGAACCGCGCATACCCATGGGCGTCGTATTGATGATGAGATCGTAGGCCGCAAGGCTTTCGGGATCTTCGTATCTGAGGCTCGTCCATTTGCGGCCGCTCTGCGGCATAAAGTCCGCGAGGGATGTCCGCATGTTATGGCGCGCATCGGTCAAAAGCAGTGTCACCGCAGGATTATCTTTATGCAGTGTCAGGTTGCGTGCGAGCTGCATCGCCATCATCGGGTTGCGCGCCATGAGACCGATTTCAGCCGGATTTTCTTTGGTGAGAGCAAAGGCAATACTGCGCGCCGAACCGCCCGACCCGATGACGAGTATACGTTTGCCGGCAAGCGCCACGCCCGATTTTTTGAGCGCCATGATCGCGCCGGGGCCGTCGGTATTATACCCTTCGAGCAGGCCGGTTTTACCCCAGAGAATGGTATTTACCGAACCGATCTGCAGCGCCAAAGGGTCGATGCGGTCGAGCAGCCGGCGTATCGGTATCTTGTAAGGTATCGTTACCGAGAGACCGCGGATATTCCACTGCTTCATCGAATATTTCAGCTGGATAAGATTTTTTAAAGGAAAAGCAAGGTAGACCGCGTTGATTTTTTTTGCTTCGAAACCCGCGTTGTGCATGGCTGGCGAAAATGTGTGACTGAGCGGATTGCCGATAATGCCGAAGATCTGCGTCGCAGCGTCGATTTTCATATATTCGTACCGCCGGCATTAAGAGCGTCGCGGTCGATCGTATCGCGCACAAAACGCAGCGATTTTTTGTCGCTGTAGCTGTCGAGCTGCGCCACGAGCCTTTCGAGCATCGCGTGTTTGAGCGAACGTTCTTGGGTGAGTATTGGGGATCTTTTCATGCCCATCGGGTTTTCACCGTCGTCGACGCTGGCAAACCGAATGCCACGCTCCGCAGCCCAGTCGACGGCAATCTCTTTATACGAAACCTGAAAGCGCAGCATTTCTCCGTCGTCGTCGTCGGGTAATTGCCAGATATAAACCGTGAGCCGGTTATGCGCATCCTGCAAGAAACGTTTTTGCAGAAAACGATGGTCCTGCTTGACGAGTTCTCTTTTTACCTCGACAAGCATCGCCCGTTAGCGCTTTGATTCTTCGCTCAGAATTTTTTCGAGAATACCGCCGATATATTCGAGCGGCACCCCCGGTAACCTGCGGTCGTTCACGAGCACGGTTGGCGTGCCGGTGATTTTAATTCGGTTACCTGCAGCGATGTCCGATTTTACCTTCGCCATCGTCGATTGATTCTTAAAGCACTGGAGTAATCCCGCTGGATTCAGCCCGCCTGACTGTGCGAGCGACTCGATTGCCTTATCTGTCACCGGGTTGCGCATGAAACTTTCTTGTTGTGCGAACACAGCATCGTGCATCGGCCAGAATTTGCCCTGCGCTTCGCCGCATTCGATCGCGCGCGCGAGATCGCAGGCACCGACATGGAATGGGCGCTTCATGGCGTCGTTACACTGAATATCGAGCGGGTAGTGGCGAAAAACCACGCGCACCTTGTCGGGATTTTTTTTCACGAAGTCGCCGAGAACATGGCCCATATCTTTGCAGTGCGGGCAGAGCGGGTCGGCAAATTCGACGATCGTCAACACAGGGTTCGCACCGCCTTTAGATCCGCTTTTGGGCACATCGAGACCGGCTTTTTCAGCGGCCTTCCATTGTTTATAGAATTCGTTATGCAGTTGTTCGCGCAGTTTTTGTTCTTCGGGTGTTGCGCCCGCAGCGACGGGTGTTGCCGAAGACAGCGCGTTATTATGAAAAAAGAAGCCCAGCGCGACCGTTGCCGCGAGAATCAGCGAAAATGCGGCTTTGGCCGAAACCGGTATTACTTCTGCTTTTATCATTGTTGCCCCCCTGCGGCTGATCATGACTGCACCGGCGGCAATCAGTGCGCCGCCCACGTAGGTGACGGCGCAGAGACGGCAGATACCGCCCAAAACCGTCAGCGAATAAAGTAACAGAAAGATGTCGAACGCAAACGCGGTGACTCCGCCCCAAAATAACAGGCGTATCGCTGTGTCGTTGAGCGCAAGGACGAGGAACACGCCGAGCGCGACGATGCCGCCATAGAATACGAAACCATAGAGCGCGAGCGGCAGGCCCATGATTTTACCGAAGCTCGATTCTTTTGCTTTTTCACAGGAGCTGGTATCCGAGGTATCGCACACGGCCGAACCGAGGCTGGTTTTGGAGCCGTTGTGTTCATAGATCAGCACCGCCGAGAAAATCAGACCCAGCAGAGCGCCGGCGAATATGAGAACGTAAGGGAGAACTAAACTGCGTTTTTCCATGGAGTATTCAGAAAATCCCCTTTCGCCGCACAAGCGGACAAGCACTTTTGGATTGACACAGCGAAATACAAAAACTTCCGCAAAAGCAATGGCCGACGAGACGGGCACAAGCGAAGGGGAACGCGAAGCGATGCTGCGGCGTGCCCTTGAAGAGCAGCTGCGACGTTCGAATGGCGCCGAACACGCATTGCCGATCGAGCGCCTCATGGATCGGTTAAGCGCGGGCGAGAAACTCAAACCCGAAGAGTACGCGATGTTATCCGACGAAATCGCCCGTATTCAGTTGCGCAATCAAGACCATCTCTCGCGGCTAGAGAACCTGTTAGAAGGGATAAAACCACCTGCCTGATATGATACGCCTTTTTATACCACTGACCGCGCTTGCCGCGGCTCTTGCCATCGCCGCTGCTGAAACCAAAAAGAAAACCCCCGTCGCCGAACCCAAAACTTTTGCCGAAAAAGAAAAAATCGCGGTCGAGATGAAAAAAATCTCGAAGCAACTCGATGTCAAATGCGAATATTGCCACACCGATGCCGAGCGCGGCCTGAAAGAGGGCGATTTTACGCTTTTAACGAAAGAAGGCGAATACGCGCACGACGAGATGTTCCCGATCAGCGAAAAATTCAAGGTGGAGTGCTCGCACTGCCATCTCGGCGGTTCAGATATGACTAAGGCCGGCGACCGTGCGCACAAAGACATGAAATTCATGAGCCGCTATCGAAAGCAGCATAAGAAAAACCTGACCTGCACTACCTGCCACATTCCGGGCGAAAAAGGCCAGGAATTTACCCGCCTGACCGCCGAAGCAAAAAAACTGCAGCCCTGAAGCCTCGCCGGGGGCTTTTTTCCCGATTCCGTCAGATTCCCGAAAGCATGCTTTCGAGTTCGGCGAGGTCTGCGACCGCAGGCAGATTACTTTCCCAGTCGAGCAGGTCTTTCGGTAATTCGTCGAGAAAACGCGACGGGGTGCAGTCGGTCACCAGCCCGCGGTTCTTCCGCGTCTGCGAAAGTGTCAGATAAAGCCGTGATTTCGCGCGGGTAAGCGCGACGTACATCAGCCTGCGCTCTTCTTCGATCGCATGCGCTTCGTTCTCGCCGTCGATGCTGCGCTGGTGCGGCAGAATACCGTCTTCGAGACCCGTCACAAAAACCGTATTGAACTCGAGCCCCTTGGCCTGGTGTATCGTCATCAGCTGCACGCGCGGCAGGTCGCTCTCGTTTTCTTTGTCGTCGGCCGTCAGCATCGCGACGAACTGCAGATAGGTATAGATGCTGCGTTCGGCGTTCTCGCCGAGACCCGGTATCTGGCGTTCACCCGCCTCAAAATCTTCGATCGAACGCACCAGCTCGCGCACGTTCAGAATCTTGTTTGTCACCTTCTGCGCGTCGAGACCTTGGCGAATGTACTCTCTTTCGAGCTGCAGCGCATCGATGAGTTTCTGCGCGGCTTTCGAGAGTTGTCCCGGTTTGCGTATGCCCTCGGCGTGTTCAGCTATGAAATCCTTGAATTCGAGAATGCCCGAGAGCGCTGCGGCGCTGATGTCGATTTCGCACATCTCGATTTCAGAGATAATATCCCAGAGGTGTTTTTTATTCAGCAGGGCATACTGCGCAAGCCGCTGTATCGAGGCCTCCGAAATGCCGCGCTTAGGTATCGTCAGAATACGCATCAGCGAACGGTCGTCGGCATGGTTCGCGAAAAAACGCAGGTAAGCGAGTATATCTTTAATTTCACTGCGGTCATAGAACTGATAACTGCCGCTGACATGATAAGGAATATTACGCTGGCGCAGAATTTCTTCGAAAGAGCGGCTCTGAAAGTTCGTGCGGTAGAGTACGCAGAACGCCGAATATTCGAGCTGGTGCCGCATCTTGAGCGCGACGATGGTGTCGGCGACATATTCCGCTTCGCCGGTGCCGTCGGGGGCTTCGAAGATCACAGCGTGGTTCGCCGTTTTTTTCTCGCTGAACAGGTTCTTCGCGTGCCGCTGCGTATTATGCGCGATCAGATGGTTTGAGATATCGAGGATATACTGCTCCGAGCGGTAGTTTTGTTCGAGCGCGATAATCTCTGCTTCGGGAAACCGGGTTTTGAATTCGAGCATGATGCGCGTGTCGGCGCCGCGCCACGAATAGATCGACTGGTCGTCGTCGCCGACGGCGCAGAGATTCATCGGCTCGCGCATCAGTTGTGTCAGAAAACGGAATTGCAGGGGGTTCGTGTCCTGAAACTCGTCGGCGAGAAAATATTCGAAACGCGCGCGGTACTTATCGCGTACCAGCATCGAGGTTCTCAGCAGCCGCTCGGGAATCAGAATCAGGTCGTCGAAGTCGAGCGCGTTCATATTCGAAAGCCGCTCGACATACTCGCCGACGATCTCTGCCATCGGCTTTTGCGGCACCTTCAGGCGCCAGATATCGTCGCCGAAGAAATCCTCACGGGCTTCGCCCGAATTTTTCCAGTCTGACACCGCTTTGATGAAATGTTTTTCATTGAAGGCCTCGATGTCGACGCCCGCTGCGACGAGTAACTCGCGCGCATGCGTCCGTTGGTCATCCTGACCCATGATGATAAAGTTTTTCTGGATACCGGCCTCTTCGGTGTTCTCGCGCAGAATCATGAGGCCCAGGCTGTGAAACGTACCGATGAAGATGCCCTTCGTGGATAATCCGCCGGAGGCCTTTTTTTCGCGGCCCGCAGCGGATGGCCTCGTGCCATGTGTCGCCCCTTGAGCATCCATGCCTCTGGGCGCCGCAGCGGATGGCCTCGTGCCACGCGTCGCCCCTAGGGCATCCATGCCTCGGGCGAGTTCGCGCACGCGTTCGCGCATTTCGCGCGCGGCCTTATTCGTGAACGTTACGGCGCAGACCGCAGAGGGCTTGATACCGCGCCGCAAAAGGCTGGTAATGCGGTTAACAATAACACCCGTCTTGCCCGAACCCGCACCCGCGAGCACGAGCAGGGGACCCTCACCGTGGCTGACGCATTTTTCCTGAAGCGTGTTTAAGGGATAAGCCACGGCGCGTCAGTCATACAATGTGACATAATGCGGCGAGTTAAAACGGACATGCGGATTGCCCCCAGGCTATAATTTATACCGGAAAATGGGCTCCAAATCCTTCGCTTCGTCGAGTTTGATCGGCAGCTCCTTTATATAACCACTTCCGAGATCTACCACCCAGCCGTGTATCTCGATCTGGCGTTTTTTCCAGGCCTTCTGGATAATCGAAGTCTTCGCGAGATTGCGTACCTGCTCCATGACATTAAACTCGACCATCATACGCTCGCGTTCTTTCGGGCTGCCGATTTCTTCAAGCTCTACCGCCCGCATGTTATAGACTTCTTTGATATTGCGCAGCCAGTTATTCGCCAGGCCCAGATCGACGTCTGCCATCGCCGCCCTGATACCGCCGCACTCATAGTGCCCGCAGACGATGACGTGTTTCACCTTCAGCGCTTCGACCGCGTATTGCAGTACCGAAAGCATGTTGAGGTCGGTATGTACGACGAGGTTCGCGACATTGCGGTGGATAAAAATCTCACCGGGTTTTGTTTCCGTGATTTCATTCGGCGGTACACGGCTGTCGGCGCAGCCAATCCACAGAATTTGCGGCGCCTGCCCGCGCGCGAGCTTTTCGAAATAATAACGGTCTTGTTCGAGTGTCTGCTGCACCCAGTTACGGTTGCCGTGAATCATGCGCTTGTAGATCGGCGATTTGCCCGAACCCAGCGTCTTTTTGTCGGCGATATAGGGCATCTGTTTTTCCGTTACCTGAATACCGCGCAGCGGCGCGGCTTCCCTGAATTCGGCGATAAGTTCGGCGATGTCGTGGTGGATATCCTGCGGATTTTCAGAGTGCAGCGTAACGTGTGCATTGTTCGGCACTTTGCGCAAAGTCTCGCCGAGGCTCGCGCGGTGAATGAAGCTGATGTCTCCCGCAAGTTTGATCGTAATATTGCCATCGGTTCCCGAAGTGAAGAAACCCTTGCGGTAATTACCGTACATGATAAAACCGATCGCGACCAGAAAGCCGATACCGACACCGAACAGAATGTCGGTAAAGATGACGGCGATCACCGTAACGATAAAGGGGATAAACTGCTCTCTACCCGAACGCCACTCGGTAATAAAGATCCGGTAACTCGAGAGTTTATAACCGACGAGGGCCAGAATCATTGCCAGCGCCGCGAGCGGTATGAAGTTCAGCACCTGTGGAATCAGAAAAACCGCGACGACGAGTAACAGACCATGCCAGATTGCCGAGAGGCGATGTGTCGCACCCGAGTTGACGTTCGTCACTGTGCGCACGATGACCGCGGTGATCGGCAGGCCGCCCAATAAACCCGCGAGCATATTACCCGCGCCCTGCGCCCAGAGCTCGCGGTTTTTATTGGCGATGCGCCGGCGAGGGTCGATTTTGTCGGCTGCCTCGAGGCTCAGCAGTGTTTCGACGCTGCCGATAATGGCGATCGTGAGCGCAATGACGATGACCTGTTTACTGAAGAGTAGTGAAAAATTCAGTGCGCCGAAATGCGCGGTAAAATCTTTCACGCCGAGACTCGTCGGCAGTTGCACGAGATGGTTGGTGCCGAGATCTTTCAGCCATTCGACTTTTGCGGCGATGAGATTTAACCCTACGCCCGCGAGCACGGCGAGCACCGAACCGGGTATGCTCGCGAGGTACTTTGCGCGCGGTGCGATATACTTATCACATGACAGAATCAGCGCGAGCGAAACGACCGAGATCAGAATAGCGGTTTTATTGAGGTTCGAGAAAGTCAGCCACAATTCAGAGAACGTGTTGTGACCGTCGCGCTGCGCAAAGTCGATGTCGCCGACATAGTCGGCGTCGTAGCCGAAGAGGTGCGGCACCTGCTTCAGAATAATGATGATACCGATGGCCGCGAGCATACCGCGTATCACCGAGCCGGGTATGAACTTACTCACCATGCCGAGTCGCAAAAGCGAGAAGGCGATCTGAAAGACGCCCGATAAAAAAACCGCGAGCGTGAAAGCCTGAAAGGAGCCTAACTGCGCGATTGCGCCGATCACAACGACGGTGAGTCCCGCCGCAGGCCCCGAGACGCTGACATGCGAAGCGCCGAGAATGCCGACGACAATACCGCCGATAATGCCTGAGATTAATCCCGATAACAGCGGTGCGCCCTGCGCCAGTGCGATGCCGAGACAGAGCGGCAGAGCGACGAAAAAGACGACGGTACCCGACGGTATATTACGTTTCCATATTTCTTGCATAAAAAAATCCCCCTGAAAAAAAATTAAGAACTGACCAAGGCTCAGCTTAGCGGAGGGGGAGTGGGGATTTCTTCGACAAAACCGGAAACGGGCATCTCGCCGGTCAGGAAAAAGGTGTTAAAGATGGCAGGCAGTTGTGTGGCGATATGAGGCGGTAAAAACTTCAACTTCGCATCGCTGTTTTCATCTTCCTCTTCTTCGGCGATCGGGTCGGCAGGCTGCGTGATGCTCTTCGAATCGCCGTCGAAAAGGCTTAGCCCAAACAACACACCCGGCGTGACGGCGTGCAGAATAAAAAAGAGGGAAAAACAGGCGAAAATCCTTTTCAGCGCCGGATTCAAGGCCGGCAGTGTGCACAATCTATGCATTCTGGCAAGTGTTTCTCAACTTTACCGACTTTTTTCTTGACGCTTGTGTCAAGATTGCCGATTCTCACCTAAGTTGAACGTCTGTTCACTTGGAGGATGCATGAACTTTTTAAGCTTTTTGGATGAACAAAATCCCCCCGCGGGGCATAAGACGGTTACCCCACCGAAAGTCCGCTCGCCGCAATGGAATTTTAACGATTTTAGCTTTGAATCGCCGAATCCCGATGCCACTGAGAACAATGTCTTTCGCCGCGCCTATCTCGTCGGCCTCAGCCTGCTTTTTCCCGAAGGCGAGCGGTTTTTTATCCGCGCTGTGAAAAGATATGCAGACCAGATCAGCGATCCGCAGCTCAAAAAAGACGTGAAGAGCTTTATCGCGCAAGAGGCTCAGCATGGCCGCCAGCACGAACTTTTGAACGAAAAAATCTTTGGCAGCCGCTATGATGTGGATAGCTTTCTGAAAAACTGGACGGGTTTCGCATTCGGCTTTCTCGAAAAATTCTCGGAAAAATACCTGCCGTATGGCGGGGGTAAGCTCGAGGTCGCTGTGACCGCGGCAGCCGAACATTTTACCGCAACCTGGGGTGCGGCGGCGTTAAAATCAGAATCTTTCGCCAAATTCGATAGCCAAAGCATCAAAGACCTCATCTATTGGCATGCGATCGAAGAGATCGAGCACAAACACGTCGCTTTCGACGTCATGCGTGAGGTAGATGCCAACTACTTTCTGCGCACGGGTGCGATGGTGATTACAGCGTTTCTCATCGGCGGCCTTTCGGTTTGGGGTTTCGCGCATATATTCCGGCAAGAGAAGAATATCGACTGGGGTCAGGTGATCCGAGCGCTCGGCTACGAGTCATTCGATAAAGACGGTATGTTCCGCCAGTTTGCGGTTGCCTTTGTCACATATTTTAAACCCAACTTCCATCCGTCGGACATGGACGACAAGGCGCTCTTCGACGAGTTCGCTAGTCTTGTGGATGAGCGGGTTCAGAAAGTAGCCTAAACCCACCCCGCGATAGGAATCGCCGTCCCTCCCCACATACGTGGAGAGGGACCCTATAAATAGATGCCGCTCAAAGTGCCCCCTCTCCACGTTAATGGGGAGGGGGATAGGGGGTGGGGTTTATTTCAATTTTACGCCGCATCTACCGCGCAAAAATACACCATGAAGTTTATCCCCACTATCGGTCTCGAAGTCCACTGCCAGCTCAACACGCAGAGTAAACTTTTCTCGCCGGCAGCCACATCTTTCGGCGCCGACGCCAACACCGAGGTACAGACCGTGTGCCTGGGGCTTCCCGGTGCATTGCCGGTACTCAACTACGGTGCGGTAACGAAGGCGGTGCGCGCCGGTCTTGCCGTTGAGGGTACGATTCACGAGCGTAGTAAGTTCGACCGCAAAAATTATTTTTATCCCGACCTGCCGAAAGGCTACCAGATCTCACAATTTTTCGAACCGTATTGCACGAAGGGTAAGATCGTCATCGATACCGAAGGCGGTAAGAAGACGATCCGCATTACGCGTATTCATATCGAAGAAGACGCGGGCAAGCTGATGCACTCCGAAGACCCGAGCGTGCATGAAAGTTATGTGGATCTCAACCGCGCGGGCACGCCGCTCATCGAAATTGTTTCGGAGCCCGATATCGATAATTCCGACGAGGCGGTAGCATATCTCACCGAACTCAAGAAAATTCTCGAATACATCGACGTGTCTGACTGTAACATGGAGCAGGGGTCGCTCCGCGTCGACGCGAACGTGAGCGTGCGGCCCGAAGGCACAGACAAGCTCGGTACGCGCGTCGAGATCAAGAATCTGAACTCGTTTAAATCGGTGAAAGCCGCGATCGAATACGAAATCGCGCGACAGTCAGAACTCATCGAATCGGGCGGCAAGGTCGTGCAAGAGACGCGATTGTACAACGCCGCACGCGACGCTACCGCGTCGATGCGCAGCAAAGAAGAGGCGCATGACTACCGTTATTTTCCCGACCCCGACCTAGTGCCGCTGATTCTCAAGCGCGAAGAGATCGACCGCATCGCTAAAGATTTACCCGAACTCGCGCACCAGAAACGTTCGCGCTATGTCTCAGAATACGGTTTGCCC
>JAFLED010000093.1 GCA_017302045.1 Spirochaetota bacterium | reverse complement strand
TCAGAAGTTAAAAGTAAAATATTCGTCGCAGTCCGCACACGGCAGATGCGATGGATATTTCCCCTGATAATTGGCGACGAAATCGGCGCGCTGGTTTGACCAGAGATCGGCCAGCGTGTCGTTGGCGAGATTGCCGCGCGCGGTCTTTTTCGCCGGGTCTACGGTCTGCTTACAAAAAGCGACATCGCCATTCGCGCGGATAAACAGATCGCGGCGCAGGTGCCAGCAAGAGTACCGCTCGAGCGGCGTCATGTCTGAGACACGGCGCTCGGGCATGAGACCTGCGTAGCGGTTGTATTTCTGGAAAAGAAAGCTGCCCCCGAGCTCTTCGGCCAGTGCATAGAGAGCGTCAATTTCTGCTTCGTTCTCTTCGACCTTAAAGCTCTGCAGGTAGACGATCTCCTGCGGGTTTTTGCCCGCGGCGCGCAGGGCATCCGTCAACTTGCGAAAATGGAGTTTTATCTTTTCAAGCCCGGTCGCCGCCGCGCCGGAATACTCTGCGTATCTTTCGAGAGAATTTAAGAGTACGATCACGCGCAGCTTACCGGCTGCGGGGTGCGCAGCGAGGCCGAGTATCTTGTCGAGGTGTATGCCATTGGTTTCGAGAAATACATAACGGATATTGCCGTCGTTCAGCAATGCCTCGAGGTATTCCCGAGCGCGCGGGTGTTCGAGCGGTTCGCCCAGGCCCGAAGCGCAAACCGAAGTGTCTCCGAGACCTGTCGAGATGAAATCTTTGACACGGCTAAAATTTTCGTCCGAGAGCAGATGTTTTTGCGGAGCGATGTATTTTAAAGGCGAAAAAAAACTGACATGTTCCGCGGTGGATGAAAACTCGAGCTCGATATACGACGGAAAAGTATGAAGTAGACCGGGCTCGCTTTGAATCAACGCTTCGAGTTCGGCATAGGGCTCGTTGTTATGAGCGAGCTTTGCGAGAAAGCGCGCGGCCTTCGTCGCAGAGCGCGGCGTTGCGAGCGAGAAGTCCAGCCGCAACAGACGCAGGTCGGGTTCTTCGTAATGTACTTCTGCGTGAAACTGGTTGATGTTTTTTTCGACGAAGGGCCGCAGGCCCGCGGTATCCACATCGGCGTCTTTAGCCTCCATGATCTCGAGCGATTCGAGCAGGTCACGGCTGACGAAGTAGGGCGCCATACCGGCAGGCAGGTTCTCACCGTAGCTGATGTCGGCGCGGTATTCGCGGTGAATACCGGCAATCTTTTCTGTCAGGCGCAGGTCGAGCAAGGGAAACACACCGTTTACGACGGCAATATGGGCGATCTTGTTATCTGTGAAGATCTGGCGTATCGCCGCGATTTCGCTCAGGGTGCCGGGTAGCGAGGTTGCAGGCAAAACTGCCGTGATTTTTTCGCCGAGCGTCTGGTCATGCACCGACACAAACAAGGGTACGGCGCAGGTCTTGATTTTTTCGGCAAATGCCGCAAGCAGATTTTCACCCCCGGCGGTCGCAAGCGCGCCACCATAACCTGAACCCGCATGTACGAGTAGAACGGTGTCGGCGCCGTTCAGTATCATTCCTGATAGTCTTTGATGTAGATGGTGACAGCGATTTTTTTGCGCTGCTCTTTCAGCCAGCGGCCATATTCGAGCTGCTCGTTCTGGCTGTATAAAATCGCGCGTACGTTGTCATAGACTTCGTCGAGACCGATCGCGCGCGAACTTTCGACCCGCACACAGTAATAACCGCCATTGGCGCCGACGAAGACCTGCGAGACCTGCCCTTGTGGTGTGCCGTTCACCGCACCGGCGACGATCGGATCCATCTGTGCGACCTGGTCGAGGCGCTGATCGACGAGTAAGCCACCGCGATTACGCGACGGGTGCTGCGAGTATTTAGCAGCGGCGCTGGCAAAGCCTGCAGCTGTTGATCCGGCCATCGCACGGGCCGCTTTCATGTTGTTACTGACCTGCATTTCGTTGCCGTGCACGGGAATATAGATCATGCGGAAGTTGTATTTTTTACCGACTTTGCTTTTATTCTGGCGATACCATTCTTCGACCTGCGAAGGCGTCGGATTAGGCACCGAAACGCGCAGCTGCATAACCTGCTGTGTCTTTAACTGGCGCGCCATTTCTTCTTTATAATCTTCAAAATCGAGACCGGTGTCGCGTTTGATAATTTTTTTGTATTCTTCTTCGCGCAGAATTCCGCGCATATCCATCTCTTTTTTGACCTGGTTTTTGATGCGCTCGGGTGAGATCGTCACCGACTCTTCGCGCGCGATAACGTCGATGATAGCGCGCCCGATCAGGGCGTCGAGGGCCTGGCTCGCGACGCCGCGTTTTTCTTTTTTGAAACCGCGCCGTTTCTGCATGCGCTCGATCTCATTCGAGAGATCGACAGAGGTGACGGGAGCGTTGGCGACAACGGCAACGACGTCGACGAGAACGGCACCGGGTGAGAGCGAAAGCACCGCAGCGACAAGTGCTAACTTCAGGGTATAACCTGATTTCATACGTTTATAATGCGGGTACCAAACCCGGCGTAAACTGAAATAAGCCCCGTGCCGTGAAGAACCGGGCGACCTAAGCCCCGCATGTGCGGCGATTATTTTACGTATTGCAACGGATCTTTCGGATCGCCGCCCAGCCGCACTTCAAAGTGCAGGTGCGGGCCTGTCGCTTTGCCGGTACGACCGACATAACCGATGACTTCACCGGTTGTGACCTTGCTGCCTTTCAAAGACTTGGTTTTGGACTGGTGGCAATAATACGTGAAGACATTACCGGTGTGTTTCACGATGATATAATTTCCCCAGTAGGCGTTTTTTGAATTTTCAAAGATCTCGCCTTCTTTCGCAGCTTTGATTTCGGTGCCGCTGGCAGCGGCGATGTCGATGCCACGGTGGAAATCCCCCGCTTTTTTTGTCACGGGATCGATGCGCGGCCCGAACTTCGATGTGATACGCCCGCCGACCGGCATAGCAAAACCATTGGGATTAACCCCGGGCGGCTCGGGTTGCGGTTTCTGCCCGACGGGACGCAGGTAGGCGTTAAACAGCCAGCCGGGTTTGCCGCCATAACTTGTTTCAGCCCAGAAGTCGGTGAGACCGTCGATGGTGTCTTTGGTTTTGGAGTAGCCCGTCACCACGACTTCGGTTTCGTAAGGTACGAGTACCAGAAACTCGCCGGCGAGCGAAGGCTCGCTGCGCATTCTGAGGCCCGTCGAAACGAAGACATACTTATTCTCTTTTTTGGCCGTCGAGGGAATCGTCTCTTCGGGCACGTTCTTGAGATATTTTTGTGGAATATAACCCTCGGTTTCGGCGGCGGTGCGAATCAGCGCCCAACCGAAAGTCGTCTCCAGGCTGCGCGGATTCACAACCATAATCACCTCGACCTTGTCGCCTTTTCTGACTTTATCGAGGTTCTGCGAATCGGTATCTGAATGCCAGGTCTTGAGCTTGTAATCTTCGGTGACAATGGCGAAGGCTTTTTTGAACTCGGGCACTCCCGGTAACTCAGGGTGATCAATGACGCGCATTTTACCGCCACGTTTCAGGTCGACGGGCATTTTGATATTGAGTCCGGGTTTGATTTTCTCGAGGTCGTTGCGAAACTCTGCGAAACGGGCGAGAATCTGTTGTACCTTTTTGTTGCTCTCTTCTTTAATCGTGTCGGTCTTACTTTGGGAATCTTTGCGCACATCGTCGAACTCCGCGGCCGCCAGAGTAAATGTAAAGAGGGCAGATACCATCACGGGGCGCAGGCGCATTAATCCCATTGCGGTGCGACCTCGCCGGGTCAACAGGAAATCCTACCTTGGACAAACGCCCGCTTTTCTGGCGGTTTGCACCCGGTTTTAGTATCCTTTAACCATGAGTCTTACAAGTGGGGCAAAGCCCTTGGCGGGCGGGGCTACCCCCCTGGTTGATGTGCAGTCGAGCGCCGACACACGGCGTATCGCTATCGACAAAGTTGGTATTAAGGGTATTCGTTACCCGATTCAGATACGCGATAAAACCGGCGACGTGCAGAACACGGTCGCTGAACTCACGATGTCGGTTTACCTACCGCAACAATTCAAGGGCACACACATGTCGCGCTTTATCGAAATTCTCGAAGGCCGCCAGAAACATTTGGATGTCCCCACTTTCAAGGCCCTGTTGCCCGAAATGCTCGAACGCCTCGAATCGCGTGCGGGCGAGATTCAGATGCGCTTTACATACTTCGTGAACAAAGCCGCACCCGTGTCGGGCGTGCAGTCGCTGATGGATTACGACGTGACCTTCATCGGTAAATGCGAAGAGGGCGTCACCGATCTGCAGATCAGGGTTGTCGTGCCGGTGACTTCGCTCTGCCCGTGCTCGAAAGAAATCTCCCAGTACGGCGCGCATAACCAGCGCAGTCACATCACGATCACCGCGCGCCTCTCGGAGCTCGCCGAAGGGCACAATATTCTCTGGATCGAAGACGTCATCCGCATCGCCGAAGACAGCGCCTCATGCGAACTTTTCGGTCTTCTCAAACGGCCCGACGAAAAGTTCGTCACCGAACGCGCCTATGAAAATCCCAAGTTTGTTGAAGACATTGTGCGCGACGTCGCCCATAAACTGAACAACGACGATCGTATCAGCCATTACATTGCCGAAGCCGAGAACTTTGAATCGATCCATAACCACTCGGCGTATGCACTGATCGAAAAACAGAAGTAGTTGCCGGTTACGGCGCGAAAGCGCCGCTCTACCCATGGAAATTGCCCTCATCGCGTTCGTCGCCGCGTTTGCTTCGTTGCTGACCTTTTTCACGGGCTTCGGCCTGGCGACGGTACTGACACCGGTGATGCTGTTGTTTTTTCCCGCACCGACGGCGATTATGCTGACGGCCATCGTACACTTACTGAACAATCTGTTTAAGTACGCGCTGATGCGTTCGCACATCGACTGGCGCATGGTGTTGCGCTTCGGTTTACCCGCTGGCATTGGGGCTTTTTTCGGCGCAGGATTGCTCTCTTATTTGCCGGCCCGCACCCTGTTAGTGTCATACGTTTTGGGCGGCAGGGTCTTCGAGATTACGACTCTGAAACTCATCGTGGGATTGCTCATGGTGTTCTTCGCCTTGTTTGAAGCGGTGCCCCGGCTCAAAAAAATAGAATTCTCACAGAATAAGATTTTTTTGGGGGGCTTGTGCTCGGGCTTTTTCGGCGGGCTCTCGGGGCACCAGGGGGCTCTGCGCAGTGCCTTTCTCGTTCGGGCCGGGCTCGCAAAAGAAGTTTTTATCGCTACGGGAATCGCCATCGCCTGCATCGTCGATCTGACGCGGCTGATCTTATACCGGCCTTTCACTGCCGCCTTTGATTTTCAGGCGCATGCGCTGCTGATTGTCGCGGCTTCGGGAGCGGCGTTTTTCGGCGCGATGGTGGGCAATCTGGCGTTGAAGAAAGTCGAATTCAAAGCGATTCAACTGGCGGTCGCGGTCGGCGTGAGCCTTCTGGGCCTCAGCCTTGCCGCGGGCCTCATCTAAGCGGGGCGTCCGCCGGGGCTTTATTTGCAGCCACCCGACTTGCCGTCGGGCGAAATGAAGCAGGCCTTGTCGCTCGGGCATTTCTGCGTTTCCATCCATTTATATTTCGAGTACGAAGAACAGAATTCAACGTTGTTATTCAGGCAGCGCATACGAGCACTGTTGGCATCGAGGTCTGAGCAGCCCGCGTCGCCGGTTGCGCCCGCGGCACCGGATTTTTTACAGGCGCTTGCGGCTATCAGTAACAAAGTTAGGAATAGTATCTTGATTTTCATAGTCGAACGCTTTGCGCGGCCGAGGTCGTCGGGGCAAGAAATAAAAAACCCCGGCGAGTGCCGGGGTTTATTGTCATTTAGCGCTAAAAAGAATTAGAAGCGGAGTGAGAGAGCCAATGCTGGCGTGATATTAAAAGCATTGCCTTTAACATCTGCGGCCGTGACAGAAGCAGTACCTGATCCCGTGGCTACTACGTTTTTAAACGAGGCTGTGTTGATCTGATACGAGAAAATACCAAAGACATCAAGACCAACCACGTCAGTTAGCTTCAAATTGTATCCAAGACGCCCCTCTGTCCATATGGCTGTACCTGTATACGTGTCTGAATACGGCAGTCCCGTTAAGGCGAAGGTGGCAGACGATTCTGATTTAGCACCATTAACCAGCGCCACTCCGGCACCAGCCCCTACGTAGATGCCTTCGAATACGAAGAAGCGGATTTGAGCAACAATAGGAATGTAATTGAACTGCGTTGTATTTGTTGTAGTACCGTTGCTACCAAAGTTCATTGTTTTTGTGCTTTTGAAACCCTGGAGATAATAGGCACCGACGCCAAATTGAAATTTATCGCCATACCAGAAGTCCAGACCACCAGCAACCCCTTGTGTTTTTAAATCATTTGATTTGGATGTGAAACCAAAACTTGAATTTGCTGTTGTATCCGCATAACCATCGGCCGCGCTTGTCAGATCACTTTTACCGTTGATCGAATAACCGCCCCACGCATTAATGACGAATTTAGACCCGCCTGTAGGTGCGCTGCTCTTTGCCGCTACTGCAGCTACCGTCGCAGGCACTGCGGGTGCAGCAACCGCTGGTTTCGCCGCTGGTTTTGCCGGCTTTTTGGGTGCCGCGGCGACTGAACCCACTAAGGCCAGAGCAGCGACGAGAGAAATTAATTTCTTCATGTTGTCTCCTTTAAGACTGATTGAAAACTGTTTTCGTATGCTGCCAGAAAAAGAAGCGCGGGTGTTGGCCCGCGCCCCAAAAATTCCAAAACAACAACGCGCCTAATATATCCTGTTTTTTGAAATCGTCAATGGGCGGCTTTTCCGTCGGAGAAATTGCCCCGGGCAGAATATCTGTCCCTAAAACTGCCCGGGGAAAAACTACCCCCGGAAAAATATCCCGTCAGTCGAGCTTGATAATGCCCGAGCGCACGGCCTGTGCGACCGCCTGGCCGCGACTCGTGACATCGAGTTTACGGTAGATTTTTTCGATGTGATGGCGCACGGTGTGTACGCTGATATCGAGTTCGTCGGCGATATCTTCATACCTGAGCCCCAGCGAAATAAAGTTGAGCACCTCTAACTCGCGCTTGCTGAGGGCTGAGTCAGCCAGTTTCGGAGGAGTTAATTGTTTCAAGAGTTTCTCGGCGACGCGAGGCGTCAGCGTCGAGCCGCCCTGCGCAATGACGCGCAGCTCTGCGATCAGCCGGTCGTCGGGCGTGTCTTTCAGAATATAACCATGCGCACCCGCAATCATACAACTCAGAATATCCGTCTCGTTTTCATACGCGGTGTAGATGGTGATCCGCGCCTGCGGATATTTTTGTGTCAGCGCCGTAATCGCCTCTGCGCCGCGCACATCAGGCAGCTTTAAATCGAGAACAATGAGATCGGGGGGCGGAGAAACCGTTGCGGCGACGGCCGACTTTAAATCGGCGTAGAGACCGCCGACTTTGACATCTGCGACCAGCCGCAAAAGCTCGCTGAGCCTCTCCTGGACGTGGGTATTGTCTTCGACAATAATCAGGTTAATCATGTGTCATTCTCCCTCTGAGAAAAAAAATAGTACCGTTGGATTTGCCGCGGCGGCGCGCGAAAACTTTTGCATTGAGAAGCTCTGCCCGCAGTGCAATGTTCCTGAGACCCGACCCCGTTTTTTTGCCGTTCCAGCGAAAGCCCGTGCCGTCGTCCTTGACGACGAGAAAAAAGCGGCTGCCAGGCTGACGCAAAATGATTTCAATCTTGTTCGCGGTGGAATAGCGTATGGTGTTGGTCATCCATTCAGTGAACAGAGCCTGCAGGTTCAGTGCGCGATCCATGCGCATCTGCGGCCAGGGTTCGTCGATCTTGATGTCGACCTTGAATTTTCCCGTCTGCGCCAGGCGTTCGCCGTACGAGCGCAGGTATGCGCCGAAGTTTTCATTTTCATTTTTCGGTTCGAGCGTGTAGACGAGGTTCTTCGTTTTGGCGATTACTTCGTAGGCCAGGTCGAGCATTTGCTCGCGCGGTGTATTGCCAGCGAGTTGCAGCGAAAGCTGCATGAGATCGCCGCCCAAAGAATCGTGCAGGTTGCGGGCGAGGCGCACGCGCTGGTCATAGACCTGTCTCTCGTAAAGACGAGCCTGGTCGAAGCTGATACGGTGTAAGCTGCGAATCCGAATCATCGCCATCCACCAGGCGATGAAGTAGGCGATGGCGTAGATCACGATTATCTCTATCGTGCGTTCGCGCGCCGAGTTCAGAATCGCGAAAACGGAGCAAGAAGCGGTGTAGGCGATAGTCATGACCCACACGTCGGTAAATACGAAGGTGCTGCCGAAGAGGGGTACGAGACCGATAGCGGCATAACGGCGCGGACGGGGATTAATCGAAACATCGATCGCAACACAGATAAAGAGAACCGTGAGATTGAGAAAAGAAAACAGCTCGGCATACGAGCGCGCCTTGCGCGAGGCGAGCGGTACAAGAACACACAGAGTCGCGGTGAGCATGACCGCAACGCGGTGGGGTTCGTCTCTGAAAATCGCGCCGAAACTGCCGAGCGTCAGAAAGTGGTATGTGGGAAAAGCAATTAGCGTTAACAAAGAAGAACCGATGCTGAGTACAAAGGCCTGCCGAAAAAGCCAGCGGCGGTTGATGTACTGCGCGCTGGGCGGCAGGCCATAGCTGGGATTAAAAATCCGGAAAAAAATACGCCAACTGAGTTTACGCATAAATTCCGACTGCGGCCTTCTCCATAAGCTTCTGCAGGCTGTACTGCAAATTTCAGGGCATCTGAAACGATATGGGACGATATTCCTATGGAAACAAAGGTTTCGCCGGGATATTAATCCCAACGAAATTTTCTCGTCAATTCACACAGATTCTCTTGAGTGCCCGACTATGAAAATTTTAAAAATCGGCCTTGCCGTCTTGGTTTTCGCAGGCCTCTGGGTGGGGACTTTTCTTCTGCACTCGGCTGGTGGCGACGACAAAACTTCTGACATTCACCTGGGAGCTACCGCCCCGGATAAAGATTTCGTTATCGTGATGATGAGTCCTGCGAACATCGACACCGTCAAAGATGTCATGCGCTTCAAGCTGGATTTTGTGCCACAGGGTAAATATATGAATCCCGAAACGCATTATCCCTCGATGCCTCTGACGCTCAATGTACCAGATACCGATCCGAAGAAACAAGAGCAACAAATCAAAGCGGGTCAAAAACCGAAGTCGGTTGAAGTGGAAGTCGACATCGAAGGCGAAATTTCGGCTTACCCACATGACCACTATCAGACGCAAATGTATGCCTGGCTGACCGATGCCATGGGACAAGCCGTTCCGGTAATTTATCGGTATAAAGACAAACTCTCGGGCATGGATAGCTCGGGCGGCATCGAAGAAGAAACGCAGAAACTGGGCTTACTGACACTCAATATCGAGATCAGCCGCACACTCGAAGTCCGTCTGTTCTGTTATTTTATTAACGCGATGATCGCGGTGCTCGCGCTCGCCGTCGTTGGCGTAACTTACCTCGTTGTGATCGGCGGCCGCAAGGTCGAATTCGGTCAGATGACGTGGATCGGCGCCACCTTGTTCGTTTTCGTGAGCATGCGTAATTCTCAGCCGAGCGTACCCACTTTCGGCACAACGCTCGATGTGCTCATATTTTTCTGGGCTGAGGTGCTGACGGCGACCAGCCTCGTATTGATCGCCCTCACCTGGATGAAACGTAAACCGGGCTGATCTTTCGGAACAGAAGACAAACGAAAGGGGCTTCGGCCCCTTTTTTATTTTGTCAGGCAGTAAAGCGCCAACGCCGTCGCCACCGAAACATTGTAACTTTCCACTTTGTCGCCGATGCGCAGCCGGCGACGGTGTGTGGCGCGTTCGAGGGCGAGACGACTGAGGCCTTGCTCCGAGCCCACGACGAGTAAAGTGGGATATCCCCCCGCTGCGAAGTCATGGTCGCTCTCGGCAAATAGCTCCCCCGATTTATCGAGGGCAATCATCGCGATGTCGGGATTTTTGTCGTGGATAAACTGCATGAGCGAGGCGATGCTGCCGGTGAAACAGAGCGGCATCTCGACCATGGTGCCGGCCGAGGCCTTGAGCGCTGTCGCACCCGCAGGCGCGCTGTCTTTTTGCGGCAGAAAAATTCCCTGCACGCCGAGCGCCAGCGCCGAGCGGCAGATTGCGCCGAGATTTTGCGGGTCTTGCACACCGTCGAGCGCGAGATAAAGCCCGCCCTCAGCACCGACAAAGTCCTGTTTTGTGAAACTCTTGAGTTCGAGTGCGGCGGCGCGCTCGAGAATTATCCCCTGGTGATTTTTCGTGCCGGCAATCTGGTTGAGTTCACCGTAATTCTTGCGGATAACCTGTACTTTTGCGCGCTGTGCCTTAGCCAATAGCCTTTGCATCAGGTCGCCACTGGCCTGGCGCGCGACGATGAGTTTATCGCCGTCCAGGAAGCCGGATTTTTCAACGAGGTCGGAGACGGCGTGGAAACCGAAGACGATCACCCCACCCCGGCCTTCGGCCACCCCTCCCCACGATGTGGAGAGGGGCTGTCCGGTGTTCTCCCTCTCCATGTTAATGGGGAGGGGGGAAGGGGGTGGGGTTCATACTTTTTCAAGGTGCGAGCCTGTCTTGGTGTCTAAAATTTTATATCCTGCTTTGAGTAGCTGATCGCGCAGTGCGTCGGCGCGTTTGAAGTCTTTGGCGGCGCGTGCCTGGTTACGTTCGTCGAGCAGGGCCTGTAGCTCGGCGCTCACGCCCGCCTGAGGCATGAGGTCGATGATGCCGAGCAGTTTGTCGAAGAAACGCAGGGTTTCCAGAATTGTGGTGTGGTCGCCTGCGGCGAGGTTTTCTTTTGCCGTGTCGATAAAAGCGTTGGCCTCGCGCATGTATTCGTGCACGACAGCGAGCGCGCGCGGGGTATTGAGATCGTCGGCGAGCTCGGCAAGAAAGTTTTGTCGCGCCTTTTCTGAAGCCGCAGCGAGTACAGGTGAGACATCCGCCTGATTTTTCGCCGTGCGACCGAGGCGGTTCATGAGACTGAAAAATTTATCGACCGATGCAGCTGCCATGTCGAGTGCGTCGCTGGTGAAGTTGATTTTCTGACTGTAGTGCGCCGACAGCAGAAAATAGCGCAAGACCTCGGGCTTTTTACCCTGTTCGAGCAAATCGCGCAGCGTAAAGAAATTGCCGGCCGATTTCGACATCTTGCGGTTATCGACTAAGAGGTGCTCGCAATGCGCCCAGTGTTTCACGAACTCGCCGCCATAGGCGGCCTCGCTCTGCGCAATCTCATTTTCGTGGTGCGGAAAGATCAGATCGACGCCCCCCGTATGGATGTCGATCGGCCCCTTAAAAATTTCATGGATCATCGCCGAGCATTCTAGATGCCAGCCGGGACGGCCATCGCCGTGGTCGGAGTGCCAGTGTACGCCGTCTTTGCCTTCAGCTTTCCAGAGCACGAAGTCGCGCACGTCGTCTTTGTCGTATTCGTCGGTATTGTAGCGTGTGCCGGTTTTGTTTTTGTCGAGATCGACGCGCGACAGTTTGCCATAGTCTTTTTTTTCGGCGATGCGGTAATAGACCGAACCGTCCTGTTCGTAGGCGATACCGGCTTGGATGAGCCGTTCGACGAGATCGAGCATCGCCGGAATAAAATCGGTCGCCCGCGGGTGCAGGTCGAAGGGAATAATATTGAGTTTCTTGAGATCGGCGAAAAACGCCTCGGTGTAGGGGGCCGTGTAAGCGTGCAGCGCCTCTTTCAGGTCTGCGTATTTACCGGGGTTTTTCTGCGTCAGTTCGATCGCACCTTTGATCGTCTTGTCGTCGACATCGGTGAGGTTCATCGCATGCAGCACCGGGTACCCCGCGAGACGCAGTGTGCGGTTCAGAATATCGGCAAAGATATAACTGCGAAAGTTACCGATGTGCGCGTAGTTGTACACCGTCGGACCGCAGGAATAGATTTTAACGGGCGAACCGGAAATGGTTTCTTTGGTCCGGGTTAAAGTATTAAACAGTGTAACACTCATTAATTCTCGCGAGTTCCCCCTCCGCATATCGGGAGGGGGATTTCGGGCTGACTGGATTTGAACCAGCGACCCCACGCCCCCCAGGCGTGTGCGCTACCACTGCGCCACAGCCCGCGATAGAGTCAGCTACGTTTGCACGGCTCTGACCGGAAATTGCAAACGGTGTTTTTGACACAGCGTCAATCAATATGTGGCAGCCTGGATGCCGCGTTTCATTGCCACACTGTCTGGCCGTCTAAGTCCGACTCATGCAAATCAAAGATTGGCTCGCCGCCAATGTGACCGACGACAAACGCGCACTCGAATGGTTCGACGACGCCGAGGCCGAACCGCGTATCCGCAAGGCATATAAAGAACTGCTCGAAGGTTATACGATTGACACCTCGAAACTGCTCAAGACCACCCGGGAGATAGGTAAGAATGAGAAGTTTACCGGCAGCGTCACCGTACGTGACATCAATTATTTTTCGATCTGTGCGCACCACTTTCTGCCGTTTT
>JAFLED010000092.1 GCA_017302045.1 Spirochaetota bacterium | reverse complement strand
GCATGACTCCGCGTATTTTATGATGCGGAGTGACCGGTACGGGACATTGTTTGATCGAAATGGCGTCATGCGGCCCCTGGTAGACCATATCGATACCAAAGAACCCCGGCGCGCCGAAAGTCTCTACGGTACCGGCAACCTCTTCGAGGTGGCGGCGAATGGATTCTTCACGGTCGTCGATGCAGAACACCGCCTGGAACTCGGCACGCCCTGCGCGGGTACTCCGCCCGCGTTCGAGCGGCGCATTCTCGTTCACTGCCGCAAGCATCGAGAAATAAAGAGTCATTTCGCGCGCGTCGTGCCAAAGGCGGTAAATCTTTTCGAGTTCGGTTTCAGCGGGGGCCTGCTCGCGAAAAAATTCGGAATTCGGATCTTCGAGCGAAAGAACCGCCGGATCGTATTCCCTGCCCGTAACCGCTTCGCTGAGCAGCAACAAATACAGCGCAATATAGTCGATGAGTTTAATATGCCGCGGATAGTTCAGCGACTCGGGGCGCATTTCAATTTGTGCGATGACGCCCGACCAGCCGCGGGCGGCGGCGAGTATTTCGAGCAGAAAAGTTTTCACGTCGGCGCCGACGGGTAAAAGTTTGCCGATGCAGATGCCCGTGATCTCTTCAGGATCATGCTCGGCGATAAGCCACGCAGCATGTCGGGTGATACCGAGCGGTCGTGAAACCAATAGCTGCTGGCGCAACGCCGTCCAGAAATCACCGGCATACTCCGCCATCGAAATCGCCGCGACGCCCTGATCGAGATAGTTCGCGATCAGCCGGTAGAGCACGGGGTGCACCTGTTCTTCGACAGCGATACCAGCCTTCTCGCTGATCGACTTCAGGTAACCGCGCGAACGAAAACCCGATCTGTGCATTTCATCGGGCACGGGATGGTGAAACATCGCCTCGCGCAGCGCGACAGGGTCGCCGCCTTCCGCAGCGAGCACGAACTCAATGGCTTCATCTGAAATTTTTCCCGAGCCAAAGGCCTTGCGGTATTCGGCGATCGGGCGGTATTCCAGGGCGCCGTAGAGACTAGATGCCTTGCGCAGGGCCTCATGGAAGGTTAGCCCCATATCGCGGAACATATAAAGGATGTTATCCGCGACAAAATCCTTGATCGGCCCCTGGTAGGGCAGAAAATGCCTGAGTTCTTTCAAAATCTCAGCAAAACTGGCGTTTTTCGTTTCCACTTTTCCTCCCGAAAAATCTGGTATCGCCACGCCAGACCTGAGGCCTGGCGCGGCCGCACCGGTAAATCAGCACAAACCGGTGTTCAGCAGATTCAGAGCGCGGGAGGCGCGCGTGTGTTTTGGGGAGAAGAAAATAAGAAAGAAGTTAGAGTTAAAACTGTGAAAGAAATGTTTTCAGAAATGAGACCAGGTTGCGCCAGCGGGATATCCGCCGAGATCAGGTATACATCTGAAAGCGACTCGCCGTCGCGCTCTTCACCACTCTCGGAGAACAGCTCGTCGGTGGCGTCGAAAGCCTGTGCGTAATCTTGTTTATGGAGCGATAGCCGGGAATCAAACGAGATCGAACAGGCCGCAACTTCAGCACTGCCCAAAAAGAGAACGGAACTGAGAATCAGGGCGAATTTTTTCAGAAAAATACTGCTTTTTGCCCCCTGACGCATGTCCGTCAGAATAGTAACAATTTGGCAGTAGGCTGGCAACTTATTTAGGACTCGCGTAACATACATCGGCCTTTTTTCCCCTTTACCGTTACATGCTCAATGCAAATCGTGTGCCATGTCGAACATCGTGCGGTTTGCCTTCCGGTGGATTGCCTACTTTTCGTCTTATGGTATCGCGGTGGCCACATCGGCGGCGATCAGCTCTATTCTTGCAATTTCATTCGGCCTCTATTATGCGCGCGCGACGAACTTTCCCATGTCGACTCTCATGCTCTGGACCATCGCCGGCGGCGCCGCGGTCGCCTGGATCGGCCATTCGGTACAATTCGGTATTTTGAATAAAATCGGCTTTCCGGGTTTTACGCGGCCGGTGCTCGCTGTGAACCGCTTTATCACTGCAACCCCCGATCTGTCAATTCGCCCCGACCTCAAAGAGAACGACTACCACGAACTTCTACGCGCGCTGACGATCATTCCGCTCACCAACGCATTCACGGCGGTACTTTCGGTACAACTCATCTTTGCCGCAATTCTGGTCGCCGCCGAGCTTTCTGTGAAGTTCGAGCCCTATCACTATGTGCAGGGCGTCGTCATGGACGTCATGTTTTCGTTCATCCACGGCGGGTTTTGCCTCATCATCGGTGAAATCGCCACGGGATCGATGCGCGCCGAATGCAAGCGCATCATGCACGAAAAAGGCATCGCCTTCACCGACCGCGCGGTCACCACAGTGCGGCTAAAACTTGCTTTCTTTATTACGCTGTTTCTCGTCACGCTCTATGTCGCCGCAACCCTCGTGTATTATAACCGCGATAATCTGCAGGCTATCCTCATCTTTACGCTCATGGCGACCGTCGCGGCGGTGCTGATGGCCTACATGATCTTCTATCTCATCTATAGCGCACTCAAAGACATCGAAGGTGCGATGGACGATCTCAAATCGGGCGGTTCGGGTCTTATTTTCACAAAATCGATCGACAGCGAATTCGTGAAGGTCGCGACCGGCATCTCTGACGCCGCACGCACGATTAAAGATTATCAGGCGAACCTCGAACAGAAAATCGACGAGCGCACGCGCGAGCTGCAAGAGAGCCTAGGTAACGTCAAGGCGCTCAAGGGCCAGCAAGACGGAGATTATTTTCTGACATCGCTGCTTTTAAAACCGCTCACGGGTAATTACGCCAATAACCGGCAGATCAAAGTAAATATTTTTATCCGCCAGAAAAAAAGTTTCGAATTCAAAACCAAAACCAACGAAATCGGCGGCGATATCTGCCTTGCGCATTCGATTCGTTTACGCGGCAGGGATTACACGCTGTTCTTAAACGGCGACGCAATGGGTAAATCGATGCAGGGCGCCGGCGGTTCGCTCGTTTTGGGTGCGGTCATGCAATCGATCGTCGAGCGCACGAAACTCTCGCCGAAAGAGCAGGTACTCTACCCCGAACGCTGGCTGAAAGCGGTTTTTCTCGAATTGCAAAAAACTTTTGAAAGTTTCGACGGCTCGATGCTGATCTCGGTCATCATGGGCCTTGCCGACGAGAAATCCGGCTTTGTCTATTTTATTAACGCGGAGCACCCCTGGTCGGCGATTTACCGCGATGGTAAGGCGTTCTTCATCGAAAACGATCTGACGCTCAGAAAACTCGGTACGCTCGGCGTCGCGATGGGTATTCGCGTGCAGACCTACGAGATGCAACCCGGCGACGCGTTCGTGATCGGCTCGGACGGTCGCGACGATCTGGTGCTCGGCACCGATGAAACAGGTGCGCGCGTTATCAATGAGGACGAAAATCTTTTTTTGCGCATGCTCGAAACCGGCAGCGGCGATCTCGAAGCGACATACAATGCCTGCAAAGAAACCGGCGAGATATCAGATGATTTTTCGCTGATCTCGCTCACCTACCAGCCCGAAATCGAAACCCGTGAAGTGCGTTTCGGTATCGGCCAGAAAATCACCGAGGCGCGAAGCCTCGTTGCGCAGAAGAATTACGCCGCGGCAACCGAGCTACTCGAACACGCCTACGAGGTTTCCAAAGACAATCTGCACGTCGCACGCGCTTTGGCACACATCTACTACAAGGCGGGCAAGATCGCCGAAGCCGCACGGTATTTCGACCTCTACAGCGAAGAGAACCCCGGCGACACGCAGGCGATTGAAGCGCTCGGGTCGCTGCTCTTGAAACTCGGCGAGAGCGAACGCGCGGCCGATGTGCTGACGCGGCTCAAAATACGCAACCCGCGCAATGAAAAAATCGCCGGGCAGCTCGCGAGGATCTATAAATAACCCATGTGGCGCCGCTTACCCGAAGCTATCGTCGCAGAGCGCACCGCCATAATCGCACGCGAGAATAAATTACCGAAACTCGCGCGTGCGCTTATCGCGACGTTTGTATTCGCCGCAACACTGTATGGCATCTCTTACCTCGACGCGCTCTGGCAGCGGCGACCTGCCGCCGCGGAATTCAACCTGCAAAATGCATCGTTACCGGCGCTGCTCGCGGTATTCGCGGCAACAGCGGCATTCATGTACTTTCTGATCGTCAAGAACAGAAAAACTCCGGTCATTTTCATCTGCTATAGCTGCGAAGAAGCCTTTCACGCCGCACCCACCTGCCCCGCGTGTTCGGGCACCGACGTCTCTGACATTCGTTTCGCCGAGTGGATAGAATAAAAGCCCGCCGCGGCAGGGTGAAATCAGTCTAACCCTGCGCAGCCACTATGCGGCGTTCGCGCTTTTGCGCGGGCTTTTTTGAGGCATTCTGCCAGTTCGGCCGCGAGTGTTTTTCTTTCTTCTTTGTCTAAGCCCGCCTCTTTGAGCGCGGCAGCATACTGCGCACGGCAATCGGCGCCGTCTTTTTTGAGCGTTGCAGCACTTTCAAGCGTGCAGTCATTTTTTTCTGCGATCGGCGCGGCGAACACGGCGGCAGAAAGAACGGTTGCGATTAAAATTGCACTGCGAACGCTAAACATATTTTAAAGATCGAGCCACTTGAGTATGTCGGGTAGAATTTCTGCCGCAAGTTCTTCTGAGGCGATCATCATACTGTGATCGTAGTCGCGTGCGTGGCGGTTCATACGGCCCGGTTGTAAAAAGCGCACATCGGGCGAATTTTTGGTTTCGTCGCCGATAGTTTTGGCAAAAAATTTATACACCGATTCTGACGGAGCGACATTGTCGATCTTACCGGCGATAAAAAGCGTGCGCACACCTTTTCCAGACAGCGATACATTCGTAAGACTGTCGCGCCAGACAGGTCTGCCGGCCGTGAGCAGGTTTGCCCGCGACACAATAAGATCGGCTCTGAGCCGCGGCAAAAAACGCGCCGCTAAATCGTTCGCAGAGAGATTTTCTTTTGCAAGCCGGTGTCCGAAAGAACCCGGGTACTCGTAGTCGAAAGGTGTACCGAGAAAAAACGCCGCCTTCACCTGCATGCCGGTCACAGTCGCGTGCTTCGGCGCATCGTTGAGGTAGTGCGCAATCGCCTGCCCGCCGAGGGATATCCCCCCCATGACCCAGTCGCTCTCGGTCGAATTTTTGCGGATCGCTGCGGCGACCTGCGGCAGCACATCGTTACCAAAACGCTCGAGCGGTATCTGCGGCGGAATACGCACGAGCCAGACGGCGATACCGCGTGCATTAAACCAGGGAATCAGCGACGCCGAGCCTGGGTTATAGAGTGCGGCATCGGCAACGAGCACCGGAGAAACCAGCACGAGAGAAAACGAAGGCCCCGCGACCGCGCCATAGATCTTGGGGAAAAGTGAAACGGCATACGACTCGCCCGCGGCGTCGATGTTGTAATCGATACGATTCTCTTTTTCGGCATAATTCGTGGTGCTGGCCGACTGGCAGCCGAACCCGAGGGTAATGCAGATCACTGTCAAACAAACAAAGCCGCAACGCATGCCGCGAAAGAGGTCTACGCCCTGAGTTGTAAATCGAAATTGAACAAATGTTCGGAATTTTAAAGCTGTTTAATGACTGCTACCCGGCGTTTGTCAGAATCACTCCGCAAACCGGGTGCAACACAACACGGCGGCCTTTTTTCTTTTCGCTTGCCCCCGCTTCGCAGCACTGACACGCATGCGTCGCCTTGCCGCTAAACCGGGGGAGATCCACCAGGTTTCAGATCTGATCTATCGCATTACCCTGTCGCAACCCTTCTATGCGCCCAACCAGGTTTATCTGATTCGCGACGAGCAGACAATGCTCATCGATTCGGGTTATGTCGAATCGATCGCCTCGCTGGCGCTTGCGCTCAAGTCGCTCGGCCTGCGCATGAGCGACGTCGATACCATCCTTTATACACACCCGCATATCGATCACATCACGGGTGGCCTTTTGTGGTCGCAGTACGCAAAGCGCACCCAAAGATGGGGGCATCACCGCATGGCGGCGGATATCCCCGATTATCCCGACTTTATCGATGTCTGGCAGGCGGATACCGCGCGTGTACTGACAGTGGCTTTCAAAGACAAGCAGGCACGCAATACCCGCATACGCCGGGCGAATGAACGCTGGGCCCGGTTCGTTCACCGCTTCGTCGAGACCGAAAATAAAATCGGCGACCGTGCCGTGCATCTCGATCGGCTGCTGAAAGAAGGCGACGAGTTTTCGACCGGCAAGCTGAAATTCCACATCATGGAAACACCGGGACATAATACCTGGCATATCACGCCCATAGAAACCACACAGGGTTTCGCTTTCACGGGCGATCTGCTCATCGGCAATATTCCGGCGATCTATGACAAACTCGACGGCAACCTGGAACAATTTCAGCAGAGCCTGAGCAATCTGCTCGAACTGCGCAAAGCAGCCCCACACACGCGCTTTCTTCCCGCACACGGTGACGAAATCGAAAACCCCGAGCGCGCGATAAAAATCGTTCTCAAGACGATCGGTATTCTGGAAAACGGCCTGTTGAAAAAACTCGTCGAGGGACGCAAAGACCTGGTCGATCTCATGGAGTCGGCCTTTGGTACGAAAATCGAGGGCGGCAGCCATTTTATCACCGCGCTCGAGTTACTCGAAGCGCTGCTCAGAAAGCTGATGCGCGAGGGCCGTGTCGGCTCGCAGGTCTATGCTGACGGCTACGAAGAGTTTTACCTGAAACACTGAAATGTCCGCCGCGCCTACCCCACCGACCAAGGGCTTCATCGATATTCCCGCGAGTATCATTCTGAGCGCCGAAGGTCTGGCGATTCTTTCGCGCTCGAAGACGCAGATACAGCGCGTGCCTTCGCGCGGCGGCACCCCCAAAGAAGGTTTGTTATCGCAGGCCTTTAACGCCACAACCGTACAGAAGATGATCATGAACTCGTACATCGAAGAGATGTATTACGCTTCACCCGAGTTTCTGACCAAACGGCCGCAGATCATCAGCACGACGAACCTCATCATTTACGCCATGCTCTACAAGATGCTGTCGCCGACGCTGGCCAAGAAAGTCATCGATTCGCCGGTATTGCGCGAACACAACCGGCGCAATCCCAAGGCCGCGATTCTCGATTTCAAGAATGTACCGCAGGCGGTCATGGACGCCTTTCTCACCAAGAATATGGCTGTGCTGGCGCGCATCGAGCACGAAATGATCGACGCGGTTTTAAACCGTATCACGGCCGATACGAAATTGCCAGAAGAAGACAAGATTGTGCGTATGCGCAGCCTCGAAAAATTCGTGCGCTGGGTCGATAAGCGTATCTGGTATCTCTATCTTATCATCTACCAGACACCGCTCAAAGCCGAGATCGAAAAGGCGTATGTCGACCTGTTCTTTCAATATCTCGACAATACGCAGATTGCGACGCATGTGGGCAATCTGGTAATGGAGTTTATTCAAAACGCCGAGAAGGCCCACCTCGAGCGGCTGATTGTAAGAAACCACCTCGCCCCGCGCGAAAAGGTGGATGAATACCTGCGCAGCAAAGCGCACCGCGAACAGGCCATCGGGCTTGCCGCGCGCAACAAACAGAACCTCGAAATCACCTGGCACCTGCACACCGACCGGGTGAACGCGGGCAAGGCTTACAACGTGAAAATAATTTTGTCGAACTACGGCCTTATCAACGAAGCCACACGCAACGAGCTCGCGCAGAAAATGAAAACCGACACCTCGGGCATTTCGCTCTCCGATTTTTACGAACAACCCGGCGAGGCAGGCAAACTCGGTGCGGGTTTGGGGCTGCTCTATAATTCGTATCTCGAAGATGTCTGCCGCGAAAAAGGCATTCGCTATTTCTGTACCATTTTCCCGGAACCGAAACTCGAGAAGACGACAGTGACGCTCGATCTTACTTTTTAGAAAGCTTTTTCTTGAGTTTAATCTTCTCGGCAAGCTTCGGCAGCGGCCTGTCACTCCCGGCAGCAGCGCCGCCAGAGTTGTTCATCCGCCTGACATCGTCGAGCAAACCGTTGATAAAGGGCGTTGTCTCTTGCGAGTCGTATTGTTTCGCCATGAGAATCGCTTCGTCGATCACGACCGCCGCATCGGCCTCTTCTTTCAGATAGAGCAGCTGGGCGACGCCGGTGCGCAAAATCGCGCGACTGACGGGCGAAATGCGGTTGAGCTCCCAATTCACGAGGCGCTCGCTGATGATCCTATCTACGGAATCAAGGTGCTCTAACGTCAGAGCAATGATACGTCGGGCAAACTCGCGCTCCTCATCGGGCACCGGGTAATCGACCCATTTAAAGGAAGATAGTTCTGCGGCATTGGCTGTTCCGGGCGGCAGCGAGTCGATTTGAAATATCGCCTGCATCGCGAGAATGCGCGACTTATGGCGGCGTTGGCGGAGCGATTTTGCCATATTAAAGCGCCGCGAAGTTGTTCAAAAGCTCAATCAGCGAGCGGGCGGCTTCGGCACCCTTGTTGGTTTCGTCGCCCAATGCCCGTGCCTCTGCCTGCGCGGTATTTTCGACGGTCAAAACCGCATTCATGACGGGTTTGGTAAATTCCAGCGCGACCTGCGTTAAGCCCCGCGCGCTTTCATTCGCGACGATATCATAGTGACCCGTATCGCCGCGGATAACGCAGCCGCAGGCGACGATCGCGTCGGCGCGCTTTTCAGCGAAGAGCTTTTTCGCCGCAAGCGGTAGTTCCCATGCTCCGGGAACATTAAGCCTGACGATACGCGAGGCATCCAACCCAAGTTTTTGCAGCTCTGCCGCTGCTGCCGCTGCAAGCGAGGTGGTAATTTTTTCGTTAAAAAGTGCGGTGACAATAGCCACGCGAACGGATTTATCTTGGAGCGGTGTCGAGTACCGGCGTTCTGATATTTGCATTTATGCCTACCGCTTTCAATCGCCGCCGACGAACTTTATCGTCGCGGTATTTGGAGATTAGGGGGATCGAACCCCTGACCTCAACAATGCCATTGTTGCGCTCTCCCAGCTGAGCTAAATCCCCATGGTGATTCGCCATGAATCGGAACCACGTCCTGATTCATGGCGAAGAATCAAGACACGGCGTCAACGACGATGAGAAATGCGCAACCGCAGGCCATCCTTGGGGCGCAGCGTGATCAGCGGCTCGGTAGCGACTTTTTCACCGATGTCGTGAAATTCAAATCGCCGCAGCGCATTCGCAAGCACGACCGTAGCCTCGAGCCAGGCAAATTGTTCACCGATGCAGTTACGCGGCCCAGAACTGAAGGGGAAATAAACGTATTTCGAAGGCGCAAAGCCTTCGGCGAGCCAGCGTTCGGGATCAAAGTCGTCGGGGTTCTGCCAGTAACGCGGATCGCGGTGCATGACGTATTGGCTCATCCAGACTTCGGCGCCTTTCGGAATCGTGTAAGCGCCAAATTCGAAATCTTTGAGCAACACGCGCCCGATCACCCATGCCGGCGGATATAACCGCATACTCTCTGCTATGACCGCGCGTGTGTATTTGAGATTGCCCGTATCTTCAATCGTTGCGGCGCGGTTGCCCATTACTGAGGTAATTTCTTCGGCCATCGTCTGTTGTTTTTGCGGATGCCGCGCGAGAAGATGTAATGTCCAGGTCATGGCATTTGCGGTCGTTTCAAACCCGGCGAGATAGATTGTGAGCGCCTCGTCGCGCAATCGCTTTCTCTCTTCGGGGGCAGACAGATCTTTGCCCGCCGCTTTTTTGCCCTCGATCAGCATCGATAACAGATCGCCGCGATCGACGCCCCCTGCGATATGTTCGTCGATGATACCGCCGATGATCGCGTCGAGTTTTTCGATATTGCGATCGACACGCTGCTTCACCCCGAGCGGCAGCTTCATGATGATTTCTGCAAAATTGCGCAGCGCGATGACGGGCATAATTTCTGCCATGATATCGCCGATGACCAGCGAATTGTCGCTGCCGTCTGAATCGAAGAGCGTGCGCGCCACGATGCGCTGTGCGAGGTGAGACATCTCGCGGTGCACATCGTATACTTCGCCGGATTTCCACTGCGCAAACTCCTCTTCGGCGAGATCGCTCATGACTTTACCGTATCCGAGAATACGCGCGCGTGAAAACGCGGGGGATGACATTTTGCGCATCTGCTTGTGTTCGTCGCCTTCGGCGGTTAAAAGCCCCGTACCCAGAAAGGTGCGCTTCAGCATCTGTTCGCCATAATCTTTCATCACGAACTGGTTTTCGGTCAGCAGCAGGCGTTCGATGTATTCGGGTGAGCTAATCAGGTAAAATACCTGGGTCAAGAACTCGACACGCACCACGTCGCCGTGATCGCGCGCCGAACGTCGCAAAAACTTGAGACTGTCGTTCTTCAGGGCGAAATAATTTCCAATAAAAGGCAGAGACGGCGGCGCTGGCGGCGTCGGACCTTTGAGCGGGGCAAACGTCGAGGTCGCGGGAAACATGACACCTGCAAAACTGGATGCAATCTTCTTGACAAGCCCGAAAAAGGCCGCAGGTGTGGGCCATGGCGCGCCCTCTGCTGGCAATACTTCTGTTACTGGTTCTGGGCGGCAGCGCTGACGCGGCGAAGCGAAAAAAGAAGAAGCGGTCAAAAACCAAAACAAAGACTGAACAGGTAACCCAGACCAAGAAAAAACGGGCAGAACAGCCTAAAGATGACTCCGTTGAGAAAACCGAAGCAACCGCGGGTGCTGCGGCGAATCCCGAAATGGAAGTCTATCGGGCGATTCAGAAACGCGAGCAAAGCACTGTGCAAGATCTCGCCGATCTTCTGCTCATGTACCGCGGCGAATTCGGCAAAATACCCACGGCTGAAAAACGTCTGGCGCGGGCGCGCGAACTAAAAATCATCCGGGGGCAAAAGGGCGGCGATATTCTCGAACGCGGCGCCTTGGCCTACGCGATCATGAAAGTCTACCAACCCGAAAGCGGAGTGCTGTTCTGGTTAACCGGCTGGGAACGTTATGCCATGCGAGACGTTCAGGAAGCCGGTATTATGCCGGCGAAGGCGGCAACCAGCCAGCATCTCTCAGGCGAACAACTGATGGGAACAATCACCGCGGCAGAAGAATATAAAGAGAGCAAAAAAAAATGGGGAACGGATAAATGATGCGAAAAATTTTTTACAAGGCGGGTTTATTCTCCCTGGCGATTGCCGCCCTCACGACTCTCGAAGCAAAGGTTGCCGCAAAGTTCGAATCCCTTTCCGGCACAGTGCAGTTTCGCGAAAAAAAGGGTAAATGGCAAGATGCGAAAATCGGTACAGCCTTAAATACCGACACCGAACTGCAGACCGGCCCGACCGGCCGTGCCACCCTGATTTTTCCGAACGGCAACAAAGTCACCCTGAGCCCGGGAACTCTTGCGAGCCTCGATCAGTACGGCGCAGGGCCTTATGGCACGCAGACCAACATGAGCCTGCGCATCGGTCGTATGAACGCCGACATTGCCAAGGTGAACGACGTGAATAAGCGAAACCATTTTCGCGTGCGCACGCCGACCGTCGTTGCCGGCACCCGCGGCACCATTCAGGAAATTGGTCATACTCCCGACAAAGGTTCAGAAGTAAAACTTCTCGAATCGAGCGCAGAGATGACCGATAAAAACGGCCGCACGAGTATCGTACCGCAGGGCGGCTCATCGCAAGCGACGAATAACGGCTCGGTGCCGGCGGATAAGCAGGCTGCAAAAGAAAATACGACGACGCTCGCGGGTCAGGGAGCTTCGGCAAACGAAGCAGAAGTATCGGCGTCTGCGGGTGATGCATTGTTTTCTTCAAACGCCTCTGACTTCGACACCCTGCAGCGCCTCATCGAGCTCTTCGAGGCTTACCAGTTTGGCTTCGGCGATCCGGTACAGTTCGACAAACTCTGACGGACTTTCGGATAAATCGATGCTACGCTTCATTCTCTCTGTATGCGCTTGTTTCTGGTTTGCGCTTCCTGTAACCTTGTGGGCACAAGAAGATAAAGAAGAACCGAAAGAAGCCGAAGAACGCCACGAAGAAAAACTCGAAGCCGCCGAAGAAGAATTCGTGCCGCTGTCTGAACTCAAACCGCTCGAAGTCGATAAGACTTATGCGGAGCGCCACAGTTTTCAATACGGTCTTTCGGCCGCAAATACCTTCATCGTTGATACGAACTTTCTGCCGAATGGTTATTTTCTCGGAAACTACCGGCCATACTTCAAATATATTTTTGAAGAACGCCATATTTTCAATGCGCGTGGCAGATTCGCGTATAAAAATAACCCAAGCCTGACCGACGCGCAAAAGAAAACCGGCAGCCCGGCAAGCACCGCCGAGTATAACATCGAACTTTTTAACGCCGAGCTAAATTTCGACCGCCACCAGATTACCGCGGGGCGCGCCTTCTATAAACTGGGCCGCGGCCTGTTATTTGCAAACTTTGCCGACGGCGCAGAGTATAATGGTTCTTTCAGATACTTTCAGATTAAGGGTCAGGCTCTCTACTCGGGCCAGTATAGCGGCTGCACCATTTCAATCGG
>JAFLED010000091.1 GCA_017302045.1 Spirochaetota bacterium | reverse complement strand
CCTACCTCTTCGCCTGTTATTTCTGTATCCTGTGTGTAGCGGGCATCGGGATCGGCGCCGCTGTAGAAGACGCTGATAGCCAGCTGCGAGTCGATCATTCCCAGCTTTACGGTAATTGCGGGTGAATGCGCATACCGAATCGCTGTATTGAGGAGATTCAGAAGAATCTGCTGAATTCGGGCAGGGTCAACGCGCAGATCTTCGAGTTCGTCTGGTATCTCGTCGATGAGCGCCAACTGCTTGTTCTCCGAGAGGCCGAGACACAGCTTCATCACCGGGTCGACAATTTTCTTCAGCGCGACGGTTTGCAGATTGAGCCTAAGATCGTTATGCTTGAGATGTACGAAGTCGGTGAGATCGTCGATCAGAAACAACAGACGCCTTCCGTTTTCCTCAATGACACCGAGCGTCTTTTGTACCTGCTCACTGACGGCGCCAGTGACGCCGCGTCTCAGGTTTTCGAGCGTCTGTACCATTGCCTGAACGGGAGTTCGCAGCTCGTGTGAGGTCTGCGTGAGAAACTCGTCTTTCAGTTTATCGGTGCGAATGAGTTTCTGTGATAATTCGACATTCTCGCGAAAAATGCCGACAGATTTCCCCGAGATGAGAACAGCCTGCACCAGGGTAAAAAGTAAAATTGAATAAGAAAACAGGTAAGGGGTTGAGATAACTTCTGCGCTCTTGAGCGCGTCGTTGCCGAAACCACATGCGACAACTATGACTCCAGCGAGAAAAACCCGTGCTCCATAAACATTGCGTATTGCCAGTTGAATCAGCTGATATATGCCAAAGAGAATTCCCAGCACAATCAGAATCTGAAAAGGTTCCCGGAGGTGGCGTGTCAGCGAGATCGGCAACACGGCCGCGGCTGCGGCGAATGCCAGAGTTACACCGCCCATAAACTTCAGCACCCCACTCTTGCGCAGATCGGGAAAAAACAACCGGTAATAAAGATAGAAGAACCCTGCGTCTATGAAATTGCAGACGAATTCGATTCTAAGGCCGGTGGCCCAACTGAGGCCGGGGAAAAGTTCTGCGACGAGACGCTCTCCCGTGAAAAGCCGCCCCGTGGCAACCATGAGGCAAAATAATCCGTAGAAAACCGAAGAGGTCTCCGGGTGCTTCAGGTACGCAAGTAAAATGTGATAAACGGCAAAGGTTAATAATGCGACAATTACCAGAATGTCGGATATCAAAGCGTGCAGGCGGTACCGCTCCATGGCAGGACTAACACCGAGGCTGATCGCCTGCCAGATGCCGCCTTTGCGGAATTCTGCGTTGCTGACATGCACAACAAGCTCCGTCTTGCCGCCGAGTGGTAGTTGCAGATAGCGCATGCGCGTCTGCGCTTTAATATCCGTCAAAGCCTCTGAGACGGTTCCATTTTCGAGCTCGAGGTGGCCGTTCAGAAATATACGGCATGCCGTTGCAGGTGGTGGTATTCTGAATGTATAGGGTTGTACCTTCGCCGGCAAATCAAGCACGATGCGGTATGTGGCACTTGCCGCTGGTGGCAGCCGTAGGGTGGGTTGTTCGTAGCTGCTGAAACTTTGCGGCACGGGTGCGTATGTCTTTGTCGGAATCTTATCGAGTTGTTCGGGAGCAATAAGTTTACCCGGTACGTACTCCCAGTTTCCGTGGATTTCATAGGTTTCGTCTGGCGCGAAGCCGAACGACTTCAGGTCGGCTCGGCCATTTACGGCCTCAATAACTTTCGGCTTGTTGTTGCAAGCCAATACAACCAGTGCGATACACAGAAACCAGGGGCCAAATCTCGTCATTTGAGTTTTTTATGCAGGTGTTTTGTAATGCGGTCATCGGCGTTGGTTTTAGATAGGCGGTTCAAAAGATTTTGTGCGCGCGATTTATTTCCGGTCTTGAGGGCAATCGCCGCGAGCAATTGAGTTGCCCTGAGATCACCGGGGTTTTTTTCCAGATGCAGCTTGATATGTTTCTCGGCGAGCTCGTATTCCTGTAACTGGTAATAGATGCGCGCCGAAAGAAAAGGCAGGCCCGGAAACTCGGGATACATTTTCCAAAGATCTTCGAGCAATTTAGACGAGTCGGTAAGCATGCGTCTGCGCATCGCCGTGACGGTTTCATTAAACTTTTCGATAAACTGGCGGTACTGCGGGTGAACGCTCAGCAGAATAAGCGAGATATCGTCGCGAATGCGGGCATCCCCCGCGAATTCCATCAGTGCGTCGTGAATCTTATCGGCAATCTGCTGCGCGGTTAAATCGCGGTGTTCAAAGATAAGTTCTTGCAGGCGTGCGTGTCCGAATTCTTCGCCCGCCGGATTAACCTGCTCGGTGATGCCATCGGTGAACAGCAGCAGTAAATCACCGAACTCGAGGCGCGATTGTTTTTCTTCATACGTATCGGTTGCGTCGGCCATGGCGCCGATGAAGAGACCATTGGTATCATAGGTTTCAATCGCATTACGCTTCTTGCGATAGTGTAACGCGCGCTGGTGAGATGCATTCGCGTAGGTAATGTGCATCCGCTCATCGATACGCACCAGAAATGCAGTCAGATAGTCCTGTGTTTTGATCTGTTCGCTTAACTGGCGATTCACCTCGCGAAACACGGCGGCAGGTGAATCAGAATTGCGGATGGCGAGGCTAAAGGCCTCGTTCGCTGCCATCGTGATCAATGCCGCGGGAACTCCGTGTCCCGAAACATCGGCGAGTAAAACAAATATCTCTTTGCCTTTTTTGTAAATATTAAGAAAATCGCCGGAAACCTTGTGCATCGGTTTATAAACGATGCCAAACTGAATTGCATGCCACGGACTATGCTTCAGAGGAATCATGTCTTTCTGAATCTCTGCGGCAAAATCGAGCTCTGTCTGTATCTCATGGTCTTTCTGCTTGAGCTCTTCATTTGCCTGGCTGAGGTGCGCCGTCGCCTCGCGTATCTGCTGCTCGAGATCGCGCCGGTAATTCAGTACCTTTTGCGCAGCATGGAAAAAGCCAGTGGAAAGTGTCGCCAGCTCCTGGTCCGAGGTGCGCGAATAAAAATCGGGATCGTGACCGTCTTTGAGACTTTCGGCTGCCAGCTGCAGTTCTTTAATCGACATGAATATCGTAGAAAAATACAGCACGGTTAGCAGCATTAAGAGCGCGAGTGAGAACAGGGAAAATCCGATGACATATGCGTAACCCGCCGAAGATTCGGCCACTTTCGAGCGCAGCATGGAGATAAGAATATAGTCGCTGAGCCCGATAACAAACATGATACTGAGAAATTTAAATTTGAGCGAAATCGCGTATTGATTCGGAGGTTCATAACCCAAAAAAAAGAGCTGGCGCTTTACTAGAGAGCGGTATCTGCCCATGTGCAGATCGCCGGTGACAAAAAGAAACTGCAGATGTATCGGCAGTGCAACGGCAGCGGTTTGAATATAGATCCAATGGTGGCCGGTCTTCAGATAGAGAAAATCGTAAATCAGCACAGTACCGAGAACGATAGTCACGTGCAGCGGCGCAAAATACATCCGGTGGCGGCCGAAAAGCGTCAGGTAATTCAATAATCGCTTGTAGTGAGCTATCGGCTTATCGAAACGCAGTTTGCCGTTCTCGAACATCCCGTTTACAAACCGCACCCGCGGAATAAAGGTACGAAGCCCAAGCCGATACCAGCCGTCGTTAAGGTAAACTTCGATGATCATGGCGAGCGTAACCCCGGCGGCAAGCACCCAAATCAAATCGGGATGCACCACGGGTATGTGTCCGCGCGCGAACCCATACGCGAAGCCTGCCGTCGCGAGCACGCTCGTAAAAAGAATGTGAACCAGCGGCGCGGCGTAAAAACCCTGCCACCAGAGAAAGAAACGCGTCAGCCTCTCGTATTGTACGATGAAAAAACGAATTGGGTTCATCTCTGTCTCAGCATTGTCAGCAGTTCGTTAATGCGCGCTTCAATATCAGCCGCCTTGAGCGCCCGGTATTTCTCGGGAACCATATCCTGGTGGGTGCACTCGCGCACGGCGACGAGGGTCTGCAGCTCAATCGCCAGCGGATATTCGGGGCTGCGGAAATTGCCGATCGTTTCTTTCATGATCGTTTCGGAAAGCGCCGCGCTGTGTTTCACCTCGGCCGCAAGCGCCGCGCGGGTCAGCATCGCTTCAATATCGGCGCCCGAATACGACCGGTTTTTGTCGAGCAAAGGTGATAATTCGGCCAGCGGTGTGGTGATTTTGAGTTTGCGGCAAACGCTTTGGTAGAGCGACTCGAGCTCAGCTTTTGACTGCGGGTGAAAGAGTGCAAGGTGCTCTTCGGCGCGGCCTTGACGCTTCATGTCGACGGGTAAAAGATCGGGGCGGGATGTCATCAAGAACCAGATGATTTTGCCGCGGTACGATGTATCACTCATCAACGCCGCGAGCGACGCAAATACCCGCATCGAGACGCCGCTGTCGCCCTGGGCGTCGCGGTTACCGAGAAAGGCATCCGCCTCATCGATCATGACAGCGACAGGATAAATCGATTTCAGGATATTGAAGATCTTTTCCAGGTTCGCTTCTGTTTCACCCTGCCACTGCGAGCGAAAGTTGAGAAATTTTACCACAGGCAACGCGGCGTCGTGCGCAAAACACTCGGTGATGAATGTCTTGCCTGTGCCGACCGGGCCGCAGATGAGAAAGCCCATCGGCAAGTAGGATGTCTTGCCCTGCTGTATAGCCGACGCCGTGAGAGAAAGAATTTCTTTCACTTTCTCGTGACCGGCGACCGCCGACAGAGAATGTTTCGGTTCGACGATCTCGAGTAAACCGCGGCACTCTGCACCAATGAGTTCTTTCTTGATTGCCCGTAACCGAATCTCGTCGGTTTGTTTTTTGTCGAGAATCTCGAGTATCTGCCGGTTAGTAAGACCCGCTGTCAGTTCGGCCAGCCGCGCGACTTCTTCTGCGCTGCTGCTGATGCCGCGCGTCTTTTGCGCCTCGCCAACGGTAAGTTTTCGTTCGTCTGACCCGGGACGGGCCACCGCGATGTGTTCAATAAAAGCGTTCTTGCCGATGAAGGCGTCGAGCCGAGCGATCTCCGGCGCAATGAGAATAAAACGAATTTTATTACGGCGGAATTCGGGGTTCTGCGCCCATTTATCGAGGGCAATGATGAGGTACCGCAGTTCGGGATTGTTTGTCAGGCCCGTCGGAATGATATGATCGAGATAATGAACGATAACCGCAAACGATTTCTTGTCGATGAGGTGCAGCCGCGCAAAATTGTCGAGTATCGAAAATGCCGGCCCCGGTTCTTTCGGCGGATTCTGCGCGTAATTTGTCTTGTGATAGGCATCGTAGCCGCCGAGCGCGCGAAAATACGCCTCGCGCTGCTTGCTATCGGCAAACTGAATGCCACCCTGCGGGTCGTATTCGGCAACAGTATCGTAGCCCGCGAGAACTTCGCTGCGCAAAGCCTCGCTCAGTATGCAGAATTTGCCCGATGAAAAGTAAACGTCGCGTACATTGCCGCTGAGCAGCACGACCGACGCGTCGCCCGAGTTGACGTGCGCCTTCGCGTCGTCGAGGAACATGGCTCCCCATGCAGAAAGTCAGCCGGGGTGAAAAGAGGAAATAAAAAACCCGCCTTTATGGGGCGGGTTTTCAAAAATCCGGATGATCCGGTTTTTGTTCAAACGAATTTAATCTTAGAGTTCGTATTGAACGCCGATTTGCCAGCGGGTGTAAGAGAGATCGAGTCCGCCTGTGCCTGTTTGTGTAGCACCTGCTGTGTTCGAGTAGGTTGTAGCTGAGGCACCACCAATCGGGGCTCCAGTTACTGCACCAGCCGCGCTAGCTGCTGTGTAAACAGCGTTAGCTGTTGCATAACCACCAGTGGTTCCCGGTGTAGTGCTGAAGTTTGTACCGGTTACCGCACCAGATTTTGCAGCCGCAGCCGACAGGAATTTCACATCACCAAAGATTGAAACTCCACCAGTGATTTTCGCCTTACCGCCAACAAGCCACATGACGCCAAGACCTGATTGCTTCGTCGTATTTAAGACGTCTGCATAGGTAAGAGCTGTACCAAGGTTAGCTGCTGAGTTGGTTTGCGTAGCGGACAAATTTGTTTCATATGTTCCACTTGTATAAGCTAAACCAGCGGCCATATAGAGGGCGCCGTGCTCATTATTTACAAAGTTAAAACCAACAAGCATTGGAATTTCGATTGTTGAGCCTGTCGCAGTAAATGTAATTGCGTTTGTTTGGACAGATCCACCCAAAGCAGTTACAGTAGTTGCATTGCTTAGTGAATAAGTATTTTTCATGCCAAGAACATAGTTTGCACCGGAACGAACAAATAACCATGGCAAGATGTCGTATTGAACCTTCAGACCAAAGTCTAAACCATTCAGTGAAACATTGCTTCCTTCGCCTGAGCCCACGCAAGTGTTTGTACTTGAACCAGCTGCACCGCCACCGCAAGCTGCTGCACCGTTTTGGTTAGCAACTGCAGTCTTCAAGCCATCGCCACCTGCAAGGCCTGCCCATTTCTTAAGCGTATCACCTTGCTTGAACATGTCTGTAACATAGCCTACAGACAGACCAAAGCTAAGGCCAAGTGCCTTACCTGCGGCTACCATGTTAGAGGTTGTTGGCGCAGTTACAGCCGCAGCGACTGGTGCCGCTACTACAGGCTTTGCTGCTGGTGCTGCTGGTTTCTTTGGCGCCGCGGCCATAGAACCAACAAGAGCCATAGCAGCGAAAACACTAATAAGTTTTTTCATGTTGTCTCCTGAAAATTTTTTATTTTCGCCTGCCGTGGCCACACCCTACGGTGCGACAGCCGGACAGACATTGGCTAGTTAGGTCGAGGCTAGTCAGAATGGCAAGTTTTTTTCCTCTGTTAACACCCCGTTTATCATTTATTGCGATGCACCACGTTTTGAAAGAGTGCCAAAAAAAAAGCCCCGGCATGCCGGGGCTTTAAGGCTATTCTAACCTTATTACTGAATGACCCTAACGGATCAAAACAGGAATCGAATTAGAATTTAAATGCCAAACGAGCGTAAGGCGTTACGAACATCGAGTTTGATGTAACAGAAACGCCTGAGTTGCTGATTGAACCGATGTTGTATGTGAATTGTCCACCGATATCAAGAGCAACGCCGCCGAGATCGATTTGGTAACCGAGCTCGCCACCAACAGGAATGTTAGTGTAAGTTGCTGGTGAAATCGACACGCCTGTGTAAATCGCATAACCTGCAAATGCACCGATGAAAATCGCTTTCGGAATTACAAAAAAGCGAACTTGTGCAGTAATTGGAATAAACGATACACCGGCACCAGATGTTGTGTTGGTTTGAGAATAAGCAGCACGGAGGCCGTACTGGAAATTCTGGCCGAACAGAACGTCAGCACCTGCATAGATACCACCTGCGTTTGTAGGTGTTACCGATGTACCGGCAACAGACGTAGCCAGGTGGATGTTATATCCGCCAAGGATACCGATCTGTACGTTTGATTCGCTTTTTGTAGCTGCTGCTGCCGCTGCCGCTGGTGCGGGAACTGCTGGAGCTGCTACTGCTGGTGCTGGTTTTGCTGGTGCTTTTTTCGGGGCTGGTTTAGCCGCTACTGCGCCAACAAGAGCCAAAGCAGCGAAAACACTAATAAGTTTCTTCATGTTGTCTCCTGAAATTTTCTTTTCGCCTGCCCTATTAAAGACAGACATAACGGTAAGACGGACGAAATTGACATACCGGCAAGTTTTTTCGCGATTTTGAGAACAAAGGTTCGCTTACGATGATCGGGCGGTCTTAGTGCCAAAAAGAAAACAGGTGAATTATGTCACTAAGTTGAAGAGTTCCCTGGCATCGGCAATCTGATCCAGGAAGACCATCTTCGGACCCAAAAAGCCATTGAACTCAGAGGCATAGACAGACGTGTATGCGCCCGCGCTCAGAAAGAGGATACCGTCGCCCGGTTTGGGTTTGGATATCTGTGCTTCGTACATTTTATCGACAGAATCGCAACTCGGGCCGCAGAGCATGGCCGTCTCTTTTTCACCCGTACCGGTAAACAGCATTGGGTATGTGATGCCATCGATGGTTTCCATCATGCCCGTGAACACACCGCAGTCGAGAAAAGCCCAGGTCTTCTCGCGGCGCGCAACACCGACAACGCGACTGACAAGGTAACCCGCTGAGCCTGAAATAAACCGACCGGGCTCGACGATGAGATTGCTAGGCTTGAAACCTTTCTTCTCCCATTCTTTCAAGTGGCGGATAACCACCTTACCCACCTGCGCCGCCGTCGGGATTTTGCGGCCCAGATTGACAGGTAAGCCGCCGCCGATGTTGATCGTTGTGGGGTTCAGGCCATACTCGCGCGCGATCTCGATGCAGCGCCAGGTGAGATAGAGTGCGCTGTCCCAGCCGGCGATCGTCTCGCACTGCGAGCCGGGGTGAAATGTGATGCCGTCGAGGCGCATGTTGTTGTCTTTCATGTACTGAAAGATTGCAGGCCACAGTTCTTCGTCGGCCCCAAATTTGCCCGAGAGCGGCCACATCGAACCTTCGTTGGGCACGACGATTCTCAGCTGTGGCCGAATGTACGGCAGGCCATCCTTCTTTTCTGCAAAGAGACCGCCCTCTTCGGCGCCGATCGGGGCCGAAAATTCTTTGAATTTTTCGAGCTCTTCGACGGAGTCAAAACTCTGTATTGTGACACCGTGCTCGAGCGCGCGGCGGATAGCCTGCGGAGCTTTGACGGGGTTCGAGAGCACGATCTCTTCTGCTTTGACGCCGAGAGCGAGCAGCTTTTCGATTTCGGCGACCGACGCCGTTTCAAAATGCGATCCTTCTTTTTTCAGTATCTCAATAATCTCGGGATGCGAGTTTGATTTAATCGCATAAGCGATGCGAAACGGGGGCAGCGCTTTTTTCAGCTCGAGATAGTTTTCGCGAATACGCGAACGATCCATGAACAAAACGGGTGTCTCGTGCGTTGCCATATCTTATTTGAAAAACACGCCTATCGCCTCGACTACCTGCGCGATTTCGTCTTGGGTGATGTGCGAATGAATGGGGAGTGCGAGCACTTCTTCGCATGCTTTTTCGCTATGGGGGAAATCCCCCTTTTTGTAACCTAAATACGCAAAGCATGGCTGCAAATGCAGCGGCGTGGGGTAATAGATCATGTTGCCAATCTGCTTCTCGTCGAGGTGTTTCTTTAACGCGTCGCGTTTACCGTTCGTGACACGAATGATAAACTGGTTATAAATATGATAGCAGTTGGGATCTTCATAGGGCAAAATGATTTTTTCGCCGAGGTTGAGTTTGCCGAAGAGCTCGCGGTAACGTGCAGCGTTCGCGCGGCGCATCTCATGCCATGAGTTGAGGTGCTTGAGTTTGACCTGTAAAATTGCCGCCTGAATCGCATCGATGCGAAAATTACCGCCGACTTCGAGATGCTCGTAACGGTTCTTCATGCCGTGCACGCGTATACGGCGCGCCTTTTCGACATACTTTTCATTTTTCACGATCAGCATACCTGCGTCGCCGAATGCGCCGAGATTTTTCGTCGGGAAAAAAGACACTTCGCCCATATCGCCCATCGTTGCAACGGGGCGGCCTTTGTGTTTGGCGCCCATCGCCTGCGCCGCGTCTTCGATGAGTAAGAGATTTTTATCTTTTGCCAGGGCAAGGAGTGGATCCATATCGCAAGCCTGACCATAGAGATGCACCGGCATAAGTGCAGTCGTATTCTTTGTCACGGCCTCAGCCGCTTTAACAGGATCGATGTTAAAAGTTTTAGGGTCGATGTCAGCGAAGACAGTGCGCATTCCCGCGCGGTGGATGACACCTGCCGTAGCAAAGAAGGTGAAGGGCGAGGTAACGCATTCTCCCGGTGGTCGAGTAGACGCGGTGTCTCGATACGCTGCTTCAGAGCTACTCGACAACCGCGGCATATCGAGACCACCGTTCATGGCCATGAGCGCGAGAAGCTGGGCATCCGTACCGCTGGAGACAGCGAGCGCCTGTTCGGGTTTAACACCGAAATAAGAGGAAGCCGCCGCTTCGAAGTCATCGACGGCTTTGCCTAAAATAAATTGGGAGCCAACTAACAGAGGCTCCATTGCAGCTTTAATTTCGTCTAAGAGGGGTTTATTCTCCCTAGTGAGGTCTAACAGGGGAACCATGGGGGTTTTAGGGGGCAAAGCCCCCTACCGAAAAAATCAAAGACCTGCGTCTTTCATCATGGCCGCGAGGCCTTTTTTCTGCAGGGTGCGCAGCGCGCGTGTTGAAACATTCAGGGTGATGAAACGGCCTTCTTCAGGGAGAAAAACGCGCTTCTTGTGAACATTGGCCTTGAACTTACGACGGGTCTTACGGTGCGAGTGGCTTACGTTGTTACCGAAGCGAGTACCTTTACCGGTTAATTGACATGTTCTTGCCATAGTGTTCTCCAGATGGGTGCGTTGCCCGCACTCAGACTGTCAATTTTCGCTGTGTAAACATCGCGTAAATCAAAAAGCGGCATTACCCCACCCCGCCTTCGGCACCCCCTCTGTAAGCAGAGACCAAGAGGTCTACCCACTAACGTGGTGACGCGCTTCGCGTCTCCGTCTTCGGTGAGGGGTTTCTAAAAGAGTATTTTTACGAATTCCCCCTCTCCATGTCAATGGGGAGGGGGTCAGGGGGTGGGGTTAGTTGTAAAATCCTAAATTTCTTAGAAAATAACGTGGAAAACACCGAAAACCCCCGTTTTTATTGCTTTTTTTGCGCAAAACAGCAAAAAAACTCAATAAATACGCGGTTTTTCCTTTACAACACCTCTGCACCACCCCATTATGTCTCATCATGGCAGAAAAAAAACCCCTTTCCAAAAACCAGCTGCTCTCAGCACTGGCGGAAAAAACCAACCTCAGCAAAAAAGACGTCGACGCTTTCCTTGAAAAGCTCACAGAGATCGCTTACAAAGAAGCAAAATCTGTCGGCAAATTCACGCTCCCCGGTTTCGGTATCCTGAAACTCGTTCAGCGTGCAGCACGCCAGGGTCGCAACCCGGCTACCGGCCAAACCATCCAGATCCCTGCGAAAACTGTGGTCAAAATGACCCTCAGCAAAGCTTGCAAAGAAGCTATCGCGGGCGCTCCCAAGAAAAAATAACCCATTTTCTATTGCATTGACAAGGCCCCAGGCGTTACCACGCGCGAGGCCGTCAAAAAACTCCTTCAAGTCAAGGGAAGGGGGTTTGGGGTCGAGGGCATCCTCGACCCTTTTGCTTCCGGCCTGCTGATTACTGCTACCGGCTCTTCTACCCGCTTTTTATCGTATTTTCTTGCGCTGCACAAGACCTATGTAGCCGAAATCACACTCGGTTCCGAAACCGATACTCTCGATACCGAGGGGGATGTCATTCGTCGGCAACCAGTTCCTCCTTTAAGCTCTGAGTTATTAACTAATACAGCCCACCGCTTTATCGGCCAGATTGAGCAAATTCCCCCTTTGTACTCCAATCTTAAGATCGATGGCCGCCGCGGGCATGAAATTGCGCGCGAGGGTGGTACGGTCGATATGCGCCCGCGGCAGGTGCAGGTGCACTCGTTATCTCTGGCTATGGATTTCCATAGCCAGGCTGTGGAAATCCATAGCATAGCTATGGAAAAACACAACCAGGTCATGATGCGGTGCACAGTCTCTTCAGGCACCTATATTCGCACGCTGGCACGCGACATTGCTGTGGCGCTCGGTACTTGCGGTTATCTGAGCGCGCTGCGCCGCGTTTCGATCGGGCATTTTTCCGCAGGGGAAAATCCCCCCGCTGTCTCAGGCGGATTAACCCTTTCGGAAATGAGCGATTTTGAGGCTCTGTCTTTTTTCGGCGTTGTGCAGCTTTCAGAAGCTGACGCGAAAAAATTTTTGAACGGTGTGCCTCTGAGTGGCGTCGAACAGAGCGATGGCATTTACCGCATTTGCTCTGGTGAAAGATTCTTCGGGCTTGGGTCTGTCACAGCATACAAGCTGCGTGTCGAAAAGATTTATTCCACTGCACCCTAACTTACTCGACGCCCTGTCTGACTCTTCGGCGGGGTTTAAGGGGGCATGGCCCCTTTAGATCAGGAGAGGTGTCAGAGTGGTCTAACGTGCTCGCTTGGAAAGCGGGTGTAGGGCAACCTACCGCGGGTTCGAATCCCGCCCTCTCCGAAACGCAAGGATGCGTAAGGCCTGCGACGGACAGGATGTCCTTCGGGTCGCAGGCCGCAGATACAACGATATAAGATGCAAATAAACCAACGTAACGAAGGTCTTATCACGATTCTCGAACCCATCGGAGACATGGGCCTGTACAATCTCGGTCAACTGCGCGAGCTTCTGAAAAAGCTGCGCGGCACCGATCACCGCAAAGTTCTCATCGACATGAGCAAAGTTCCCGGTATTGATTCGATCAGTATCGGATTTCTCATTCAGGAGACGTCGCTCTTTCTCGACGCTGGCGGCGAGCTGAAACTGGTACATATCTCAGCGAGTGTGCGTAAGTCGTTGCTGGTCACCGAAACACTCTCGCAGGTCGAGGTGTTTGACGATATACCTGCCGCGCTCGCGGCCTTCAGCGGATTT
>JAFLED010000090.1 GCA_017302045.1 Spirochaetota bacterium | reverse complement strand
TCGAGACCTACATCATCAAGGGTAAACGCGGTTCGAAAGAAGTCTGCCTGAACGGCGCTGCTGCCCGTCTCGGCCACAAGGGCGATAAGATTATCATTATCGCGTATGCGCAGATGACGCCCGACGAAGCGAAGAGTTTTCAACCCAGAATTGTGCTCTTGGGCGAAGGCAACGCGATCCAGAAGATTCTACCGGTGCAATAGAAAACCGGGCTCTTCCCCTTTAACAGTTCCTTTTTCCTGAAACTGCTAGACCATCCGGCGACCCAGTTCAGCCGTTTTTGCGATAAAACCTTGCAGACGCCGCTCGGGTGCCTTACGCACCGGGCCGAATAAATTGTATTTCACCGGTTTAACTCCGCAGAATTCGAGTGTCGCAAATTTGAGTAATCGCAGACCGGGTGCGCCATTGAACCATTTATAGTACCACGCCGGCGCATCCATCGTAATGATGATGCGCGCTGTTTTTCCCCGCAGCAGTTTTTCGGGAAAAGGCGAATCGCTGCGGTACTTAAAGGCGAAGCCGGGCAGAAATACCCGGTCGAGAAAACCTTTCAGCAAAGCCGGCATCGACGCCCACCAGCTCGGAAATATAAAAACGAGATGGTCGGCCTCGGCGATGAGGTGCTGCGCCTTCACGAGATCGGGCTCAAGCGGCTGTTCGCCGCGGTAACCTGCATTCAGATTCAGATCGAATTTTAACTTCGCCAGTTCGAGCAAGGTAACTTGCGCGCCCGCGGCAAGCGCCGCTGCCCGATACGTGTCCGCGAGTTGAGCGCACAGCGACTCGCAGCTCGGGTGCCCCATAATGACCAGAATCTGTTTCATGCCGCCCGGATAAAACCCACGGCAGCGGTTAGCCGTCGAGCGTTATAAAGATTTTAAGACCTTTAAATCTTTAATTGTGGGCGACTGCATCTGCACCCTGATAATGGAGACATGTCGCTTTCTGAAGAGCTTTCCTCGACGAAATACAGCCTGATGCGCGCGCTGCTCGAGAATCATAATTTCTTTCATGAATTCTATGATACCTTCTTTCGCAGTTCGCCGCAGATACCCGAGATGTTCGCGAATACAGACTTTCGCAAACAACGCGAACTGATTCGCCAGGGCATTGAGCTGATGGTATTCTTCGCCGAGGGTGATCCGTCGGCAAAAGAGCGCCTGAGCAGATTGCGGTGATTCACAAGCGTTTCAGATTAACACCCGAGATGTACGAATTCTGGCGGACGTCGCTTTTACAGACCCTTGCGAAAAACGACCCGGAATATACGCCGGCACTCGAAGCCGCATGGAATACGGTGTTATCGCGCGGTATCGATTTCTTTCTCGAACACGGCGGCTGAAAATCAGCGTAGTTTCAGTTTTGCTTTGAGCCAGGTTTCGATATCTTTGAATATCTTCGCGCGGTTAACTTCGTTGAAGTTCTCATGGTAATTTTCGGGATAAAAATCATATCGTAACAAGTCGGCTCGGATTTTGTGCGCCGAGGCTTCGGCAACTTTAACGTCGGCCAGCTGATCGTCACCCGCCACGATCATGAATAGCGGCTGGTTCCATTTGTGGATCGTTGCCGCAAGTTCGGCATGCGCTTTGAGCAATGCGTTGCCGAAGCGTAACGAAGATTCTGTGGCGCGATACAGATCTTTTTCGTCTGCGTAATGGCGCGCGGTGATTTCAGCGTCGTGCGTGAGATGGCCCGTCAGCGCGGGCGCAGGCACTTTCATTTTGGGCAGAAGTGCCGCCATCGGTTTCGAGAGCGCGACGAGAATTTTCGGCACTTTTACGGCATTGCCGAAATACGGCGAAGACATAATATACCCTTTCACCGCCGGGTCGCCTTGCGGCAGGCGCTGCAGCACAAAATGCGCGGTGATCAGCGCGCCCATGGAATGGGTGAGAAATACAATCGGCTTTTTCGGGTAACGGGCTTTCACCCAGGCGAGAAAAAGTCCGAGGTCATCGAGAAAGATTTTGAAAGAAGGGATATCCACACGCACTTGACCGGTATGGCCGTGCATGTCGAATGAAACGGTAGCCCAGCCCTTTTTTTTGAAATGCAGCGCGGGGGTTACCCAGTCGCCGGCATGCGCGAGCCCGCCGTGCACGGCCAGAAAAACACCTTTGGGTTTTGCGGGGCCCCAGATATGAATTTTGCGTTCGACGCCGTCGCTGCAGCGGAACGACGTAATCTCGTCTTCCGCGAAACGGTTTGCGGGTTGCGATACCCTGGTATTCTTAGCCATGCAAAAGGCGGATTTCCCTGTGACGCCGAAGCGTCACGCGAAATGTCAGTCGGCTGCATAACTGCAGCGCAGGCGCAATGGTTTTTTTCGGATCTCGAACCGGCCCGAAGCTTCGCGGCGGTTATTTTCGATTTTGGCGATATTCAGCGGAATGACCGACTGCGAGCTGTTTTCTTCGAGCATACATTCCATATTGTCGTCTTTGTGGCCCATGCCGAGAAAACCGGGCCGTGTGCCAATCGAGAATTTCAGGTTGGCCGCCAGAGGTTCGGCCCACTGCCATTCGGCGATCGGCCAGATCTCGTAGCTGAAACCCTGCCGCCATTTGCTCTGTGAAAAATAACCATGCTCGGTCTCGTCATACGATAACGCCTGCCGGTACAGTATAGTCAGCTCTGCCTCGCCCTTTTCGAATTCGAAGGTTTCTTCGGCTGCCTGCAGGTATTTCATGGCGTCGGGACAGTAAGAGCAGGTTTTGTCGTTGGCGCTCTTAAATATTTTAGGGGCCGTCTGTGTGACGCGATCGCGGTAGCGCCAGGTGACATTACCGCTACCGGCAAAGACAAAAGTTAGTTTGACTTTTTCTTTTTTTTCAGCTATGATCTGGTAACGGATACGGGCGTCGCAGGCGCGCGCCGCAAAAAGTTCAAAATTCGACTTGCCTGTGTGCGCATCGGGGCACTGGAATTCGAGAAACTCTCCGGTGACGCGTAGCGCCGCTTTTTCGCCGCGTAACTCGCTGCCGCCGCGGTCGATACGCACCGGCGCGCGCAGGTTGGCCGATACCGGGAGAATGAAAGATAGAAAGAGGAAAAAAACTTTGCCCTGCGTCACAGGCACCAGAAGAAATTTCAGCGCATGCAAGCAAACTCATTTTTTAGACAACAGGGCGGGCTCTATCTGGTATGCGATGGCGAAGCCTGCGCAAAAGCGGGCATCCGCCCGACGGATTTTATTGCGGGTGCGCTGGCGGGCGGCGCGCGTATTTTTCAATACCGGCACAAAAATATTTCAGCAACCGAATACGCAGAATTGTTGCAGCCCCTTGCAGTTCTTTGCGCCGGGGCGGGGGCACTTCTCATAGTTAATGACCACGCTGCGGTGGCTGAAACTCTTGGGCTGCCGCTGCACCTGGGGCAAGACGATGCCTTGCCACGGCAACTTTCTGTCCCTTATGGCAGATCGACGCACAACTTTGCCGAACTGGCCACGGCGCTTGCGGCAACGCCACAGCCCGCGTATCTGGCACTGGGTACCATGTTCGTGAGCCCGACAAAGCCAGACGTGCCGCAGGCGCGCGGCCTGGTTGTTGAATACCTGGTGCGCACACCGCTGCCGCTGGTTCTCATCGGCGGCATTACTCTCGAAAATGTAAAGCTGTTACCCCGATCAGAACGTATATTTTATGCTGTGATCGGCGATGCATTCCGTTTCGGTGCAACGCGCGAGGGTATTTGCGAATACGCTATGAAATGGCGTACCACGGTGGTATAGCTGCGCCGCGATTACCAGTTTTTCTGCCAGACGTCGAGTAAGGCGAAGAGATTTTTCTTTAGCGCCGTGAATGGCATTCCGGGAGAGGGCGGCACGAGTTTATCCATATTTTCGAATTTATGCCGCAGGCTTTCGTACCACATCGAATACCATTCGAATGAAAGTTCGTTGTGAAATTGCAATCCGAGGGCATTCTTAAACGTAAAACCCTGATTGGAGACGACATTGCCTTCAAACAGTTTTTCGAATCCTGGCGGCAGCGTGAAATTTTCTCCATGCCACTGGAAACAATCCCAATCGTTAGTCTCTAGAGCCGCGTTCTGAAAGAAACGGTGTGTTTTGACAGGCGACACCTTACCGAAGCCCAGTTCGAATGCCGAGGGGGCGATTACACCACCGGCGACTTTGCTGATGGCCTGCGCACCGAGACAGACGCCGAGTACCGGGCGGCCGGCATGAGTAAAATCAGAGACCAGAGCGAGCGATGTGTTCATGAGCCAGCTGTCGTCGTTCACCGACATCGGGCCACCCATCGCGACAAGCCCGTCATACGCTGTGACCGCGTTTGCTGGCGGGCGCTGTTTTTGAAAGAGGTTAACATAAAAGTGGGAGTGCCCGCTGCGCGACAGCCATTCGGCGATGGTGCCGAGCCCTTCTTCTTCCTGGTGGCGTAAGACAATGAAGCGCATAGTTTAGTTTTGCCCTCCGAATTTTTTCCTGAGCTTACCGAGAAGTTCGAAAAAAGCCTTTGCCTCGTCAAGGCGGGCGGCGTATGCCAGTGCGACATACGCTGCGAGTGCCACGGGTATTGAGACGATGAGCTGCAGGGCCGCCCGTTCAGGAAAAACCAGCTTACGCAATACAATCAGCAAAGCGGCAAAAACCCCGTTCAGAATCAGTATCTTCCCGAGATCGACCGCGAGGCGCCCGGGTGAACGCAGAATGCCCCCGCGGAGCAGTACTGTGGCATAGATGAGTACCCCGCACCAGGCGGCCAGCGCCGAACCCAGTGCCAGCCCGCCATGCAGCAATGATTGCATCAGCAAAAGGCTGAGGCTGAAGTTAAGCAGCAGTGCCACCGCCGTGATGATTGCGGGCGTGCGCGTGTTCATGCGCGCATAGAGCGAGACGGTGAAAATTTTTTGCAGGCTATACGCGAGAATTCCGGGTGCATAACACATGAGCGCCGTCGCCGTGACATCGGTCGAGCGCACGGTGAACGCGCCCCGTTCGAAGATTAATTTTACGATCGGCGTGCTGAAGACGACCAGGCCGGCGACTGCCGGGAGCAGAAAAAAGAAATTCAGCCGTACCGAATAACCCAGGCTCTCCGAGAACTTTGTACCGGTCGGATCTTCCTGGTATATGCGCGAAAGTTGCGGCAAACTGGCGGTCGCCACAGCGACGCCGAAAATACCGATCGGTAATTGTATCAGCCGGTGAGAATAGGTCAGGGCCGAAATCGCTTCGGGAACACGGTTTGCCAGCGAGGTTGCAAGATAGACATCGATGAGTTGCCCGAGTTCTTGCATCGAAGCGGCAAACACCGCCGGTAGCATCATGGAGCCCAAGGCCCTGAGCGCACCATGCCTGAGATTCAGGCTATAACGAGGCGCAAGGCCGCGGCGGTGAACCGTATAGATCTGAAAAACGACCTGCGCCACCGCTGCGATCAGTGTCGCAACCGAGAAGATATAGATCGAGGTGACGTCGAAGCGCCCCCCCGCGAGGCGAACATATGCCGCGTAAGCGCCGAAGACGACGAGAATGACAATATTGAGCAGCGCCGGGCCAAAACTCGCGGCCCAGAAAATCTTATGCGAGTACTGTATGCCCATGTAGAGCGAAGCGACGCTCATCATCACCAGGTAAGGGAACAACAACTGGCTGAGATTGACCGTGAGCGCGAGCTCCTGCGGCGGAATTTTATCGGACGCCAGAATCAGAGGAAGAATATAAGGCAGGAGAAAAATAACGAGGACGGTAACAATCCCCATTGTGCATGCCGTAAAGACGATGACTACCCCGGCGGCTTCGTCGGCCTTTTCTTTGCTCTCGTTGGCGTATTTATTGTAAAGCGGTACGAAAGCCTGCGACAACGCACCCTCGGCGACGAGATTGCGCAGCATATTATTCAGCCGAAATGCGATGTCGAAGGCGACCGAAAGCGGGCCGGTGCCGAAGGCATAGGCTTTCAGCATGTCGCGCGCCAGGCCCAGCACACGCGAGAACGAGGTGAAGAGCGAAAAAATCGAGGAGTGTTTTAGCGTCTCGCGCTTGTGCGAATCTGACACGCACCCGCATCGGGTATCAAAAACAGGCGGTAAAGCGCCATGGCCGGTTCGAAAAAGCCGCCGCGGTTCGGTTTAGCTAAAACGAATAAATGAAAGAAATATGCGGGCCCCAGAAAATTTCACTGCGCTCAGAGTTCACGTTCAGCGTTTGTCCCGAGCGTAAAGTTCCCGAACCTGAGTTGTTACGGTAGGGCATGTCGCGTTTCAGGTTGGTTTCGCCGAGCGAATCGACGGCCATCATTACCGTCACGTCGAAGCCGACGACGAGTTGCCAGTTTCTGCCGGCATAGAAAAAGTTTGCCTGCATCGGAAAAACCGCGATCAGCGCCGACGGCATATCGAAATATGCGGTGTTGTGGCTGTACGTGCCGAGGCCGATCGGCAGGTGAAAACTCGCGCCATAACCCTCTGTCGACTGCACGAGAACGCTGACGCCCGCTTCGAGCGTATGTGCGGTGAATTCTGAAATCATCAGCGCGTCGAAAAAGACCAGCGATGAAACGAACGGAGTGCCGCTGTTCGGGTAATTGTCGATCGTAATCTGCGCGGGGCGGTGTAACTGAAGTTGCGGTAACCGCCGAAATAACCGATCCACAATGCGTCGGTGAGTCTTTCGGGTTGTTTATCGGGTGTAAATGCGACGTCGATTGCCAGTTCGCGCATCGCCGTCGACCAGCCGAATTTTGAACCTACACCCAGCGCGGCATAATTTCCCGCCGCGTCGTACGCATTCAGCACCGGTGATCCATACGGTGTGTTGACCAGCGTTGCGCTGCCTTCGAATTTCCGGAATTTGGTCTCTACCCGAAGCGCGAGATGCGGCAGCACATAACGACTGGCGTAAAGCGCAAGCTGGCGCGCATTATCTGCCGTCGAGGTATTGTCGCTGTTGCCACTAAAATCGAGAAACCCGGAGAGTTTGTTGATAAGCAGGTTCGCACCGAGTTCAAAACCATAGAGGTTTCTGAACCTGACATCGAATGCCTTCATGACATAGGGGGATATCTTCGTGTCATACCTTCTGTCGCCCGAGATTCCGGTACTCGCGGCGAGAGAATCTTCGAGAGAGTAGGTCATGCTCCAGTTGGTGATGCCGACACCGACATACGCGTCAAAGAGTTCGCCCGAAGGCGGTGTCGGTGCACCAAAATGAAAAGCCAGCAGTATAACCGGAATCACTCCCCAACGCAGATTTATTTTTTTCATTCAGAGTTTTGTCGAGCCCGAGCCGACACCCCCTTTGAAAACAGTACGGCTGAGAGAGCGGTCGGTGACAATGCCGCGTCTTCCAGTGAGTACATTACCCGAACCGTCTTCTACCGTGACAGGAACATTCGAATAGAGCATATTCTTCGTTTCGTCCCAAAATAGTTCTTCGGTGCGCAGCTTGCGCTGGTGCGGGGCTTCGACAAAGACATTGCCCGTAATCGTCATGAATTTATTCCCTTGCTGCAATACGCCGCGTTTCGCCTTAATCAGCGTGGCTTTGCCGAAATCCCTCGATTTGCGGTTCGTTTCGAAATATTCGATGCGTAGGTCGAAAAGATGGGTTTCGTCTTTGACCTGCACAATATACCCTTCTGCGGCGGCTGCGCGCCATAACAGCGCACCTTTACGGAATGCCTCGGCGGTAAAGTTACGCAGCGTGGCGTCGGCACCGCGTATCTGGTCGCCATAAACGAGTTCAGGAATAAACGCCGATTCTTTCGAGCATGCTATGCCACTTGCGATCAGTACCGATATCAGCAAAGAGAGAACGCAGCGCCGCATAAAATCCCATAGACGCAGCCCTGCACAGAGATCGAGAGTAAATCGAAATAGCTTAACCGCAGATGGGCTTGTCGTCTGAAATAAGAAACCGCCTGTGACGCGCATGAAGAGAACCTGCGCAACGCTTTTATTTCTCGCTGCGGTACTTGCCGCCCATGCCGCCGGCAAAAAATACAGCGGCGCGTGGTTCGATGTTGTCTACCCGGGCACTTTCAAAGTTATGCCATCCCTCGCCTCATCCGGCGTATCCGGTAAATACGACAGCGCGCATTTTGAATCGCCCGATAAAGCCGTGCGCTTTTATATCTTCTCGCCGCAATGGGCAGGCGAAACACCCGATATCGCGGTGAAAGCGGGCGAAACCGAAAAAACCGAGAAGACTGAAAAATCCGGCGGATTTACCCGGCGCTGGTATACGATTACACCCAAGGGCGAAGGTTTCACGCGTTCTTATGTCGAGAATACCAGCGAAGACAAAACCGTGCGCTGGGTTATCGGTATCGAGTATAAAGACAAGAAATCATACGAAATCTATAAAAAGGACTACCTGCAATTCAAAAAATCGCTGAAGCAGTTCGCCGATTAAATTAGTTGAACAAGTGTTCACTTTTCGCTTGGCGGAGTGAGCCCTTCTGCTGAGCTGGCGCATGTTGCAACAGAGCTCAGCACAAGCATCCGCGGCGATGGCAGAAAAAAGCCCTGGGCTCTTGCCCGATATCGACCTCGATTTTCTCTTTCATACGCTCTATACCCGCTTTATTCCAGAGAGCCTGCGCTGGAACCTCGGCGAAAACCTCTATAACGCCTATGTCGGCACCCGACGCAAGACATCCGGCGCACGCATCGGCAGCGCTTTTCTGGGCGATATCACCGTGAAATACCTCGAGTGGGGCCGCCCGCAGTTGCCAAAACTCTTGCTGCTGCATGGCTTCGGCGACAGCAAAGACGGAGTGCTACCGTATGCGAAAGAACTGTCGCGCCGCTTTCACGTCATCGCACCCGACCTGCCGGGCTTCGGCGAAAGCGAAAAGCCTGCGCGGGTTACCTACGACCTGGAGCAGTTCGACGCCTGGATCACGCGTTTTGCAGATAAAGTTCATTTTGATCGTTTCGTGCTCGCCGGGCATTCGCTCGGTGGGGCCATCGCGGCCGAGCTCTCGGTAAAAATACCGCAGCGCGTGCAACGGTTGATTCTGATTTCGGCGGCCGGGCTTGTGCCGACGAATGACGGCGACAATATTTATGAGCGCATTCTGAACGGCCATAATCCTTTCGAAGTTTCGTCATACGACGACTTCCGCGAATTTTTCAGCCTGATCTTCAGCGACCCCCACAAGGCGCCGCTGCCCGTAAAAAACTATCTTTATATGAAGTTCGCAGCAAACCGCACCTGGTTCCACAAGATTTTTCTCGATATGATGGGCGATATCTCGAATGAAGATCTGATCGACCAGCGCAAGGCCGAACAACTGCAAAAGTTTTCGGCGATTAAAACGCCGACTCTCATAGTTTGGGGCGATCGCGACGGTTTTTTCCCCGAGTCGATCGGGCGTTGGATGCACCGCACTGTCGCCGATTCGCGCTACGCGCTCATCGAAGGTGCCGCGCACATGGCGCCGATGGAGCAGTCGGCAAAACTCGCGAAGCTGACGCTGGCGTTTTTGAATACGTGAGGGCGTTAGCGCTTCGCCGCGCGCGGCTTGCCTATGGCACGGTGAAATACAGCGACGACTTCGTTGACCGAGATTCTCTCAATGTTATAAGAATCGCGCGGGACATCTGCTGCAAGAATATAATGCGATTCATTTTCACTGTACAAACCCCAGGTGGGCAATATCCATCGGGTAACGAGTGAAATCGTTGCAGTACCGAGCGCAGCGGCAATGTGGCGCGAAGCAGAATCGAGGCAGAAGGCAAGCCTGGCACCTTGCATCACCACCGCTGTTTCGATGAGCGGTCGCTCTGCAAAAACGCAGACACGTTTGTTGAATGTTTTGGGCACAGCAGCATAAACATCATCACACAGCGCTTTCTCTCCAGGACCGGAAACGAGAATCATCTGGTACCCGGAATTCAAGGAAAGAATTTTGGAAATTAACCGCCCCCAGTTCATGGCACTCCAGCGTTTTTCGGGGGTGCTGGCGCCCGGATGAATTACAAAGTAGATTTTCCCGATTTCGGGAATAAGGCGCTGCAGTTTTGGAGCATCGTCGGGTATGTAGAAAGAGGTGCGACGTGCCATCGAGGTCGCTCCGATCGTCCCGGCGAGTTTCAGGTAGAAATCGATATAATCCCCAGAACCTTCTTTTTCTGCAAGCAGGTGGTTTAACAGGAAAGACATGCTCTGGTGCTTTAAGCCCCCGCGTATAGCGGCCCCGGAAAAGAAGGCCCATAGGCATGCTTTGTCGTTGTAGTCGGTTACCAGTACGCGTGAAAACCGTTGCGCGCGAATACGTCTTGCCCATGAAAAAAATAAGGCTGCTTTTCGCCATAAGCCTTTGAGGCCACGCAGCGACTTCGATGCCGCAAAAGGCACACCCCATACTGCGTCGATATCCCGGTTGGTACTCAGGGCGACAGAAATGCGCTCTTCGCAGAGAACGATAATCTCTGCCGAGGGAAAACGCTTACGCAAAGCGGCAAAAGCCGCGGTCTGGACGATGAGATCGCCCATCAGTTTCTGCGAGGTGATGAGTATTCTTTCGCGCTTCAATGTTGCAGTTGCAGCTTGTAGAAATTCTTATAAACCTTACCTTTACGCAGTAGATCTTTGTGGCGACCGCGTTCGACAATTTTACCGTCTTTCATCACCAGAATCTGATCGGCCTTGAAGATGGTCGAAAGGCGGTGCGCGATCACGAAGGTGGTACGGTTTTTCATAACCGATTCGATTGCCCTTTGCACCAGGCGCTCGGATTCTGTGTCGAGCGCACTGGTCGCTTCGTCGAGAATCAGAATTTCAGGATCTTTGAGAATCGCACGCGCAATGGAAAGGCGCTGGCGTTGACCGCCCGAAAGCATGAGCCCGCGTTCGCCCACGACCGTGTCGTATTTGAGTGGCAGCTTTTGGATGAATTCGTCGGCAAAAGCCATTTTTGCTGCGCGAACTACTTCTGCCTCGGGTATGTCTGAGCGGCCATAGCATAAATTTTCACGAACCGTGCCATTAAACAGGAAAATATCCTGCGTCACGATACCAATGCGTTCACGGAGGTCTTCAAGCGAATAATGGCGAATGTCGGTGCCCTCGAATTCGATGGAACCACCGGTCACATCGTTAAAGCGCAGCAGCAGATCGACAAGCGTCGATTTACCGGCGCCCGAGTGGCCCACGAGCGCAACGGTTTCACCCATCTTCGCCTCGAGGCTGATTTTCTGCAAGACCAGTTTATCGGTGCCCGGGTAGTGGAATTCCACATCCTTCAATTCGATCTTCCGGATAGCTGTGGGCACGGGCACCGGGTTCGTTGCTTCTTTCACTTCAGACTTATGATCGATGATTTCAAAAATACGGTGCCCCGAAGCGATCGAGCGCTGCACAAGATTATACCAGCCGGCCATTTGTTTGATCGGGCTCAGAAGCATAATAAGGGTGAAGAGAAATGCGAAGAAACTACCCGATGTCATCTCCTGGTCGAGAATCAAAGTGCCGCCGTAGACAATAAGGCCAACGACGATGAACGAAGTAATCATCTCAACCAATGCGGGCCCCAGCTGGTGAGTAATGCGGTAGAGAAAGTTCTGCCGGTAGAGATTCATATTGATCTCTTCGAAGCGCCCCGATTGGTAACGCTCCATACCAAAGCCTCTGATGATACGGATACCGGCAATAACCTCTTGCAGGTGCCCGTTCAGTTCACCCAGACGGATCTGTTCGTTCGTCGTCAGACCTTTAATTTTACTCGCAATAAAATGGATTGGTACGAGAACCAGCGGTACTCCCACTGTTGTGATGAGCAATAACTTCGCAGAAATCATGGCGAGAATAATGACATGGGTAGTAATGATGAAAAAGTTATTAATCGAAGTTCTTAATTCATTCGATGTTGCGTCAGAGAGAGTTGTGACGTCATTGATGATGCGGCTCATTAAAACACCGGTCTTCTCCTTAACAAAATAGGATAACGGCAGTCGAATCATGCTTGCATAGAGCTGCCGGCGGATATCTGTCACCGCCATGAGTCCCGTAGCGGTAAGAAAATAGACGGTACAAAAATCAAAAATCAGGCGCAGCAGAAAAACAGGCAACACCAAAAATGAGATATACTTGAGAACCTTGATCGCCGGGATAGTCATCAGAAACAGGTTCAGCCGAAGCTTCTGGCGTGCCCAAAAGCTCTTAAACGATGAGATCAAACCTGTGGATTGATCGCCGCCTTTCTTGATTTCTTCGAGCAAGAGAATTTTTTCTTTCACGTAGGTATCTTTAACCTCGGGCGCTTCCATGAGTCTCAGCGCCTGAGCTCTTTCGCTACCGGCGAGAACGCCGATCTCCCACGGATCGAAGCGCACCTGCATTGCTTTTGAACCGCCGGTTTCGATGACGTCGAAGATGGGTTTCAGTGACAAAAGGCTGAGGCCATTAAAAATCGAAAAAAAGAAAGAGGCTACGAGGCCAATGAAGAACCGTTTCTTATATTTTGCGGCATAGCCGAGAATACGAAAGTAGATTTTCCGGTTCATGGACACGCCATGGGCTGAGCGTGAGATACTCCGTAAAACCCATGAGCGGGGCCCGTAAAATAGGTTTCTGGACTGATACAAAAAACACCTGTGGTATGGTGCCGGCCCGCATTTTGGTCCTGACGCAGAAAGAGATGGGCGATTTGATCGTCATCACGCCTTTACTGCGCGCTTTGAAGCGGCGGTTCCCGGGGCATCAAATCTGGGTGGGCAGCCGTCCCCTGATTCGCGAAGTGTATGCCAATAACCCTGCGGTCAGCGGTTTTATCGATGTGCCTCTATCTGAAGTAAAACGCGGCAG
>JAFLED010000009.1 GCA_017302045.1 Spirochaetota bacterium | reverse complement strand
ATATACTCTTTTATACTAAATTGCCGTCTGAATCTAACCCCAAGAATTTGTTTTCTTCTGATACAATTCCATAATATAACTTCAGCGTGTGTCATGTTATTACGCAATTTTCTCCTGCGTTCTTCCGAGTTCTTCGATGACAATCACATTGTAGAGAAAATCGAGCCCGAGACCGCCATATTCTTCGGGAAAGTTAGGGCAGATCATGCCGAGTTTGCCGGCTTTCTCCCAGACGTCGCGCGTCACTTCGCCCGCCTTTTCCCACTCTTCGTGGCGCGGCACGCAATCGTTCGCGATAAAATCAGCAACCATCTCGCGGAACTGGTTGTGTTCCTCGGTGAACGGTAGTAAACGTGGCAGTCTTTTGACCATAAAATCTCCTCAGGCGCTCGTGGCGCGATTTTCTGTAGCGATCGTTACAATCGCAACTATAGTCTAATGATGGGATTCCGATCGGGCGTAAATGCTTTTGAAACTCTTATGGGCGTCTCCCTCCCTGCGGTCGGGCCGGGCCATTCCGGGCTCCGCGTTGCTCCGGCCCTGCGGGCTAAACCCTGCATGTCCCTGACGCGCCGGGTTATGTCTCTTCTGAATTGGGTGAGGCTCCCGAAGTTCGTTGCCGATATTATAAGTGTAAATGCTACGTTTTTCCATAGCCGTGTTATTAACTATCTGCGCCGTCCCAGGCCTCAGGGCTGAAGTCTATCCGCTGACGCTGTACCGCAGTTACAGCGACGCTATGCCACTGCCGGCCCTGATGATTGGCAGCATCAATACTAAAGGCACCGATAATTCGATACCGCCCCGGCAAATTCTGGGTTACGATGCCCGTATGAAAGTCGTCAGCGCTTCCATCGATAACGCCGCTAAAATATACCCCGGCATGAAGGTTTATATCGTGAAGCGCGAGCGCGACCATATCAGAAACAAAGCGGCGCTGATTGTCGCCGAAGGCGAAATTGATTCCATTTCAGATACGGTCTTTTCAGGCCGTGTAGCGCAGATTCGGGGGCAATTTTCGATGGTCTCGCGCCAGCATTTTATCGCTGTTCCGCAACCCTCTACCCGGCCCGGCGCCGACACGCGCGATGCGCACGACTACTTGCTTGAGGCAGATCGGCACCGACATGAGCGTGACTTTGCCCGCTCGGCACAAAAACTCCAGCATGCGCGCGAGCTCGAGCCGAATAACCCGCTTATAAACCTGCGTTATGCCGAGCTGGCCCTGGCGAACTCGGCCGATGAAAAAGCGCGTGCGGCGTTGAAAAAGGCATTTGCCGACCGCCGGCGGCTCGAAGACGTAAACGACTATATCCGCCTCGGCGGGCTATACCTTGCCGCTGAAGTCAGGGCGTTACCGACGCAGAATAAAGACCTCCTAAAAAGGGGGGCCGCCCTGTTAACCGCGATGCGCCAGTTCGAGAAAGACCTGGGGCAATATGGCAAAGATCTTTCGCCGCCGAAATCATCGACCATGCGCTGGAAACTCACGCGCTTTCGCCCCGAATACCATCTGAGTTACGGCCAGCTTCTGCGTCAGATCGCGGCAGCACTCAAAGAGTATAATCCCGAGGCCATCGCGAAAATGCTCGAATACGCCGAACGCGATGCACTGTACGCACCCATAGAGACGCGCATCGCTCGCGAGCGCGTGTTAGCCCTACCCCGCAAAGTCTGGGATCGCGCCTTCATCGATGCTGCGATTACCCATTTCGAGATCGCGCTCGCAAAAGACAGACACAGCGAAGCCGCCTTCGAACTTATCGATCTTTGTGAAAACCAATGGGACGGCGCAGATAACAACCGTCGCCAGTATCTCAAAGAACTTGTAACGAAATATGCGCCGCAGTATCTCGAGGCAGGCCGCGAAGATCAGCGGATGGGCCGGGTACGCCGGGCATTGAACAAAGTAAACCAGGCCTGATAAGCGCGCAACCGACGGTGATTGCCATACTTTTCGGCACCCATTAGCAACATACGGCTCTTGCGCCCGGCTTCCGAAAGCAGCGGCCCGATATATGCCTGCGCCGTTGCATCGCGGCGAATCTGCCGGTAAAAGCGGTGGAGTGCCAACACGCGAAACCGATCGATTTCAGGTGTCGCCGAGGCCTGTAACCAATCGCCCGTGCGTTTGATCGCCAGAGCCTCTTCCAGAAAACCCACGGGCGCATCGGCCAGCAGCCGCAGCCAGAGTTCGAAATCCTGACAAATGCGAAAAGGTCTGGCAAAACCGCCATGCCGTTCAAAAAATCTGCGCCGTACGACAACCGCCGATGTGGCGATTAAGCAGCGGACGAATGCCCGCTCGAGAAATTGCCCGCCCTGCTTACGATGCTCTGCGCGCTGTTTTACCTCGAGGCTTCCGCGCATCCAGACTTCGTTACAATGAAGCCATTCACAACCCGCATGCTCGCTCAGATAATGCACTTGCCGTTCCAGCTTTTGCGGATGCCAGAGATCGTCGCTATCGAGAAACGCAATGAGCGGTGCCGTGCCTGCCGCGACGCCATAATTGCGCGCCGGCCCCGAGCCGCCATTCTTTTCGAGCCGCAATAATTTGAGCCGCGGGTCACTGAAAACCACCTGCGGGGCTATAGGGTGCGGAGAACCATCGTCGACGACGAATAGACTGAGATCGCTGTATGTCTGCCGCAGCACACTTTCGATCGCTTCGTTCAGCAGCGCAGGCCTGCCGAATGCGGGGATAACCACGTCGACTCTCATCGTACGCGGCGAAAAAAATAGAAGTCGTCTTCGCTGAAACCAGCCTGTTCTAATAATTCAAATCCCGCTGGAGTGCCCTGATCGAGCGCCGCGCTGAAGCTGTTTCGCCGGCCCGGTTCACCCCAAAGTTGATGCGCGGTTTTGCCGCGCGCGCGATAAACGGCGACAGCATCGACGAGATCGTGCTGTAACAGCAGTTCGGAAAACCCGGGGCCCGCTTCGATGAGAATACTATTATAGCCTTTCCGGTTAATTTCTTCCAGCATGAATTTCATCCTGCCCGCAAAATCACCACGCCACTCTGCAGAGAGGTAGGCGAAGGTGTGAAACTCACCCCCCAGCGAGGTTTGCCTTGCATAGAATTCGCCGCGTTCAATCGGGTTCTGTGGCGCGGCGAGAAAAGCCCGCGCAGGCATTTTATATTGCGTTTGCTCTCCCTGCTGCGCCATGCTCGCGCCACTCACCTGCGCCGCTATGAGCTCCGAAAAGAACGAAGAGAGGCCGCCATATGCAAATCCTTGCTCGAACTGACCGAAGCGGACTGTGAGCCGCGGGGCATCGTGTTTCACCGCCCCCGGTGTCGCCAGCGTGCACTTGTGCAGGTTTCTCAACGCTGCGGTCATGAAGGCGGCCTGAGCACCACTAATCGGGCCAGAGGGCCCTACACTCGGGGCGAGCGCGCCGTCAGAAGTCTGTGCCCATTTTAACGTAACGCGCGGCCGGTTATACTGACGAGCGAAGAAAAACGGGTCAGTGGTAAACCACGCCTCTTTGTCGAAATTTTCCGGCTCGAGAAGCGACACCGAGATACCTTTCGACTCTAATAACTGCACGGAACGACCCATAACTTCTGCGGCAAAATCGCGCTCACTGATGACGACGCGCGCCAGCTGTTTTTCCGCAATGGCGTCCACGCAGGGCGGGGTGCGGCCGTGGTGGCAGCAGGGCTCGAGCGTGACATAGATCGTCGCTGCAGATAAGTCCCTGCTGGTCAGTTGTTGAAGAGCATGCCTCTCGGCATGGGCATAACCGGCCCGCTGTGTCGTGCCGCGGGCAAGAATCTCTCCGTCTTGTGATACAACAACCGCCCCAACGGCGGGGTTTGGATCTGAATTACCGACGGCACGGATGGCAGCCTGGTAAGCCTGCCGCATAAAATGCTGATCCTTTTCTTGCGTCACACGCTTGCAGACGGGGTTTCTGCTGTGATGTTTGGGAGCGACAGTAAAAAGATGACCCCGTTATCGCCTTCGATATGTGCGACACCGCGAATCGAAGTGCCCGTTTCGGCATTAGCAAAATCGGGATTTTCTTCGATATTCTTGACCGGGATAAAAACCACGCGCTCGACAGCGTCGCAGACAATGCCAGTGAGTTTCCCGGCGGCCGTGGTTACTATGATACGGGTTTCTGCGTCGGGTGAAACGCTCTCGAGAGAGAATTTTTCGCGTAAACCCACAATGGGTATAATCTGACCCCTCAGGTTTATGACTCCGAGAACATGCGGGGGTGCATGCGGTATTTTGCGGGGCTGAAGATAACGCAGAACTTCTTGCGTTTCGCCGATTTCTATAGCATAGGTCTCAACGCCGATCTTGAACAGTACGAACTGAATGCCCCGCGCGTCTGTCGCAGTCACTTAAATGCGGTTTTCCCGGCGCGGCCGGTCGGGTAATCCGCCTTTTTCGCGACCATCCCGCTTGTAAAAATAATAGAGTACCAAACCTGCGGTGACGATAAAATTCAAAAACACCCAGAGAAAGCTCAGAGCATGATAGAATCCGTAAGCGATCAGCGATTGTGCCGCCATGATGCTCGACAGGGCAAAGAAAAAGCTAATGTCGTTTTCAATGAACTTGCGGATAAAAGACGGCCATTGCATCTCATCGGCTTTATCTTTAAGATACGGCTGACCGATAAACCATAATGCCGGCAAAATTGCAGAGTGAAAAAACGCGCTCTCGTAATGCTCGCCATAAACTCCGCCCGTATAACTGAGCAGATATCCGATAAGCGCACCTGCGATGGCACCCGCATAACCCGTAGCAGGGTCGGCACTGATGAGGCGCTGCCACTCGTTGACGATAAAGTTATGCGCGTGAATCAGTTCTTCGCGTGGATATTCGCGACGCCCGTCGTTCAATAGCCGGCGGTAATAATTCAGTAATAATATGAGGGCCGCCGTCAGGGCGAGCGCGATGATCGACGCGACAAATTCCATAAACCACTCTGGAGCGAATCGGCAGCGATTCAATCAAAATTCGCTTTCGGTCCAAAATCACTTGCCGCAGCCGGGCCGCAGGCCAGCGAGGCGCATATGGTAAAGATACCCTGCGGTTTTTGGCTGGTTCTGATCACGCTGGCAATGAGCCTCCCCCTGGCGATTCTCGCAAACCCGGCGCCTACAAGCAATGATGCCGCAAAACTTATCGCCTCGGCGGTGAGTATCCGTAAGTTTGCCGGCGCCCACGTGGATGGTGTATTACTGACCGAACCCGAAAAAAAGGGTGGTGTCTACCATTACCGGGGTGAGTTCAATGTCGCTAAAGCGGGCAAAAAAATCAGTTGTGAAGACTGGACCTTTTCTCTCGAACATAAGAATGGCGGTTGGAGCGTAGGTGATATCGTACGCGGCCGTTGTAACGACTGATGGCATTTGTGTTAAATACCCGGCGCACGCGGTTTTTAATCGCGGCAACCGCGGTGTTGGTCATCCTGCTTTTTACAGCCTGTTCCAAACTGGTCTATGAACATAACAACGGTAAACTCTCACGTGGTACCTATCTGTTCATGAAAGATATCTTCTATCAGGGCCAGTTTGAAGAAGAAGAAACTCCGGCGAAACGAAATCAGGCAATTCTCAACGATTTGGCCGATCTCGAGGGCATGGGAGCGCTGGGCAACAAGAAGGGGCTTAAAACCGACCCTGCCTATCCCGAATATATGTTTCGCCAGGAGCGTGCCCGCCATGGCAAAGCGGCGATCAGCTACTGGCAGAAGAAATATAAAGACAAGTTCAACTGGCAGATGCTGTTTGCGGCTGAAAACCTGAAATACGACGAGAAGAAATTCCTGAAAATCTTTAACGATACCGTGGCGCGCGGACAGAAATATGAAGACACCGTTGTTGCCGAATTCGAAGAGAAGCCGATTACGTACCGGGATCTGAAGAAAGTCATGACGGTTTCAGACTATGAACAGTTTAAAGGCTTAACCCCCGCCGCCATGGCAGCGGGTATGAAAGAGACGCTGAAAGCGTGGCTAGAGAAGAAGATTCACGACCGTCTGGTGCACGATTATTTTGCGGATGAACCAGAGCTGCGCCGCTTCGATCACAATCGCGTTGCCGTTTTATTCCTGAAGGTTAGATACGGTAAAGCAGGAAAAGGCATCTATCCGGGTGCGATGGATAAAATAAAGCTGAAACCGATGGAGATTTACGATCATTTTCATAAGATGCAAAATACCTTTGCCGACGTGCTTTGGGTCAAAGCCGCATACACTGTCGTGAACGAAGAGAGTTTGGGCGAAGAACTGCTGGCAAAATTAAATAAAGGCGCCGATTTTGAAAAAGTCGTCGCAAAATATGCCGCGGCGCCCAAATTTATCCAGACGGCTAAGCCGGTTACGATCAAAGGGTATGACCGGTCTAAAGGTGTGGACGTCGACCGTGAAAAGCGCGATTATTATGAGCGGCTCATTCTGGACATGGCCAGCCGCGATGTTACCAAGCCCGATCCCTACCTCGGAAAAGAAGGGATCGTCATTGTGCGCATTTACGAGGTTTCGCGCGCACTCGAGACCGTCAAATTGCAGGATGTCTCCTGGAAGGTCGAAAACGACCTGAGAACAAAGATGCTGAATGCGGTTTTTGAACCCGATGTGAAGGATGCGCGCGAAGCGCTGCAGTTTAAATACAACGACCGCCTGATCCGCAATCTTCCGTAGAGAGCAAAAAAAAGGGCCGGCAAAGCCGACCCCTCTCGGGTGATACCCAGCCAATATCAGCGCTTGCTGAACTGGGTTGCACGGCGGGCTTTGTGCAAGCCGTATTTCTTACGCTCTACCATGCGTGGGTCGCGTGTCAGCAGCCCCGCTGCCTTCAATTTCGAGTGCGTTGTATTGTCGTTCTGATCGATGCTACGTGCGATACCGAGCGAAATCGCCTGTGCCTGGCCGCGAATGCCGCCGCCATAGACCGTTGCCTTAACGTCGAACTGGCCTGCCTTCTCGGCTACAACAAATGGCTGCAGAACAGCCGCGCGCAGATCAGCGCGGGTGAAGTATTCATTCAGATCGCGGTTGTTGATTGTAATCTTGCCGGAGCCTGATTTCAGAGCAACACGGGCGACCGAGGTCTTGCGACGGCCAACGAACTGATCTGTATTCTTGCGCATGCGACGCACCTGAGCCTTGGCATCAGCTGGCTTCTTGAGTGCCACCTTGCGGCGCGTCATCGATTCGGCGAGAGACGTAACGCCCTCGTTTCTACGGCCTTCGCCGCGGTCTTGTCTTTCTTGTGGTTTATCCATGATATTTTACCTTAAGCCGCTGCGGGCTTTTGACCCTGCAGTGTGTGTTCTGCACCCGCAAAAACACGCACGCGTGTCAGCAGTTTACGACCGTATTTGGTCTTGGGCAACATGCCTTTTACAGTCAGTAGTACGGCCTTATCGGGTGCGATTTCCATCTGCTTCTTGTATGGGCGTGTCTTCATGCCGCCATAGTACCGGCTGTGCCAGATATATTCTTTCTGGTCTGCTTTTTTGCCACTGACCTTTACCTGCGATGCGTTGATGACCACAACGTGATCACCCACGAGCTGGCCAGGCTGGTAGTTTGGTTTGTTTTTGCCCATGAGAATAGTGGCAATCTGTGTGCTGAGTCGACCGAGGATTTTATCCTTGGCGTCCACAACGACCCATTTATGCGTTAGTTCGGCGCGCTTGGGGAAATGCGAGCGCTGCCCTTTGAGGGGATCCATCGGGTCAAAAAAGGGATTTCAGATACACCGTCGAGCAAAATGCATTTGTCAGGTGAGCGGGTAGCGCGACAATACGGCAAGAAGCGCCGCGCCGTCATTCAAAAAACGAATTATGTCACATGACAGGCGGATGCCTATCAGATCTCAAATAATCCGTACTGCTGAATTTTTTTATCCAGCGTGACCCGGTTAAGCCCCAAGGCCTCTGCGGTTTTGCGTTTATTGAACTGGTTTTGGTTCAATAAAATACGGATTACCTCTTTTTCCACATTCCCGACCACGCCATCAAAAACCTCGCCCGTGGGTGTTCTTGCAATCTCCTCTTTAAGATAGCTGCGCAGATCGAAGCCGCCGCCTGAACTGGGCGCGACTGTCGCATCCGCCACAGGTACTGATGCGGGTTCCCCCAGCTGGATATCCACCGCGTCGACTTCGCTTTTACTGTTCAATACCACCGCGCGCTCCAGGATATTCTCCAGTTCGCGTATGTTGCCGGGGAAATGGTAGGTCTGCAGTTTGGCAAAGGCAGCTTGCGTCAGACCCGTAATCTTCTTGTGATTGCGTTCGCAGATCTTTTCGAGTAAATGCTGAATCAGTAATGCCAGGTCGGATATCCGCTCGCGCAAGGGCGGTATCGAAAGACGCACTACGTTCAGGCGGTAGAAGAGATCTTCGCGGAAGGTTTTCTCTTTTACGGCATTTTCGAGGTTTGCATTGGTTGCTGCAATGATGCGCACATCGACCTTGATAACCTTATTGCTGCCCAGCGGAGAAAATTCTTTTTCTTGCAGGACGCGCAATAGTTTTGCCTGCAGCTTCAGGTCGAGCTCGCCGATCTCATCAAGAAACAGGGTGCCTTTGTGGGCAGACAATACCTTGCCTTTGTAGTCGTCGACGGCGCCTGTGAAAGCTCCGCGCGCATAACCGAAAAGCTCGCTTTCTAATAAGTCTGCCGGTATTGCCGCGCAGTTGATTTTCACCAGGGGGTTCGCCGAACGCATGCTGTTCTGGTGCAAAGCGCTGGCAATCAGCTCTTTGCCTGTGCCCGACTCGCCCGTGATTAAGACCGCGCTCGCCGAATCCGCCGCCATTTTCATGCGCGCGAAAAGTTCTGTCATACGCGGATGCGCACCGACAATATTTTCATATTCGAAAGCGCTCTTGAGCTGTCGGCGCAGAATAATATTCTCTTCTTTAACCTCACGCGAGCTCTGCTGTACGAGCTTTTCGATCTGTAATGCCTGCCCGAAAAGCGATGAGAGAATCTGCGTTAAGAAAGCATGGTCTTCGAACTTCGACTGCGATAAAAAACGGATTTCAGTGTTGAACACACCCCGTGTTTCTCCGCCCTCAAAGAATGGCGCCGCAAAGAAACTCACAATTTCTTCGTCTTCACGCTGGTGCCCCGTTTTATTCAGAAACTGATTGTCTTGCGAGATGTCGGCGATGGCGATTGCCTTGCGCGTCTTAAACGCTTTTCCGGTTACGCCTTCACCGGGCGAATACCTGCCTTTCGCTATTTCATCGGGGCTATAATTCAGGGAGGCGGCCACCGCAAGTTCATTCGTCACCGAATCGTAGAGATAGATTGCTGCTCGGCGTACTCCCAGCTTTTCTGCCAGAATGCGAATCACCTCTTCGAAGAATAATTTAGTGTCCGCGTATTTTCCCAAGACGGCGCTGATCTGCAGCAGTACTTCTTGTAAATGCGTGCGGTGGCTCAGTGACTCCACCGATGTCGTCGTCGTGAATATCTGCGCGGCGTATTCGGCCAGCATCTGAAGATACTCTTCGTGGTCTGCGTTGAAAGCTTCGAGTTTCTTTGAATCGACCGAGATAACGCCGAAATTCTTGTTTCCCACCTTCAGTGGCACGGCCAGTTCTGAGCGGATATCCTGCCGTACTGCAATGTAATATTTGTCCTGCGAGGTGTCTCCGACATTGCGTAACTTACCCGTCACGATACAGCGGCCCGTCACACCCTCGCCGATCTTGAGTTTTACAGTCTTGGGTACATCTTGTTCAAAACCCCGGAAGGCTTTAATTTCCAGAAATTTACGCGAATCATCGAGGATGGATATTGTACCCGAATCGGCTCCGGTGAATTCGACCGCCCGGTCGAGTAATGCATTCAGTAATTTATCCGTCGAATCTTGCGTGAGTAAAGAAAGAGTAACTTCGTGAAGGGCTACAAGGGGATTTGTGAAAGCATTTTGCACCAACCTTTGTCGTATTTTTAGACAGGTTGAAAAGAAAATCAGCAAAAAGCCTATTTTTATGGCTTTTCATAGGTTGAGAAAAAATCGAGATAATCTGGTATTTCTTATGTAGAATGCAGCATAGTGACCGAAGCCCGATTCGCCATACCTCAGTTACTCTACGTAGTACGACCCGATTTAAACTGACAAGCGCGGTATCCCTATTGTCCGCGCGCGGCCTTCGCTTTTCAGAGCAACGCCTCATGCGCGAATGTCTGCGCCTTGCCCTGCAGTGCTGGCGTGGCCATGGCGAAAAGGCTTGCCGTAACCGCCGCTATAACCGCAAGATGGGCATCTACCTCGTCGTCCCGTTTTATACGACTGAAGCGCTGCGCTCCGTAACCAGTCTGCGTTGCCACCACTCCGGGGTTTCCTTATCTCGTTTGATGGATTTTGCCGTAAGCTGCTACCTCGATCGCATTCTTGAGTGTTGGCTGAGTGAAGCATATGCGAATCGCGATCCCGAGGATGTGAAGTCCTGGTTGGAGAAATCAAAAAAACGGATCGCTATTTCCGATTTTGTTATTACCTATGCTGTTCAGACCGAGAAACACACGCGGCAAGTGCTATCTTTCTCCGAAACGATGCAGTTTTTACCTTGGCCCCCGCTTTGTGCGTTCCTTGGCCGTTGATTTAGCGCAGCGCAAGAAATAAACGCAAATATCCCGAGCCCCTAAAAGACTACATTTTAAAAACTATTTACGCCCGCCCCCTTTCTCATGGAGTAATTCCCTCCCGGTGAAAACAGTCTTCCTCGCCTGCACGTTCCTGATCCCGCTCATGCAGTTCTGTAAAAGTGCTCCGCGGAACGATTCGCCGCAGCGTTTAACATTCAGGCCGGAAGCAAAAGCCGACGAAGCGGAAGCTAAGACAAAAAACCAAGATGAGTTCGATACGGAAGGGGATACCCCGGTTTCTGATCCACTAGAGGCATACAACAGAAAAATACACAGCTTCAACGATTTCTTTTTTCACTATTGCATATATCCGCTTGCAACCGGATGGAACTTTATAACACCCAAATTTCTCCGAACGGGTCTTGATAATTTTATTACTTGGGCCTACACTCCTGGTCGTTTAGTTAATAATCTCTTGCAGGCAAAATGGAACGGTGCTGGTCGAGAAATTGCTTCTTTTTCCATCAATGCCACGATCGGCGGCCTTGGGGTATATGATGCCGCGAAGGATATTTTTGCCCTTGAGCGAACGAACGAAGATACCGATCAGACATTGGGCAAATGGGGCATCGCAGAAGGCGCCTATATTGTTTGGCCCTTCATCGGGCCGCGCACAGTGCGAGGTACTTTTGGATTTGCCGGTGACGTGGCCCTACAGCCCCAGATGGTGATTGTGCCAGTCTACATCAAGCCAGAGACGATTTGGGCTCAAGCGGCGATCATAGCTGCAACCTATTCGGTGCGCGCCATTAATAGCGCTTCTCTGGATCCTGACGAATATGATAATCTCATGAAAGATGCCATCGATCCGTACAGCTTCTTGCGCGATATTTATTTACAAAATACGCGAAAGAAAGTAGCAGACTAGATGATGAAATCAATAAACAAAGGTTTGATTTTCGCCGTACTCTTGGCCACGGTGAGTTCCGTTTGGCCTGCAAGTCCGCAAGAAGACCTCAAAAAATCCGTTACAGCTGTCTTAAAAATATTGGACAGCAAAAAAACAAAGAAAGAGAAACGAATCTTAATTACCGAAATCTATAATGCAAATTTTGATCTGGAAAAACTAGGTTCGAATACATTAAAGAGCGATTTTAAGAATCTAACACCCGAGCAAAAGAGCGAGTTCTCACAAAAGTTCGGTAAATTCGTGCTGGAGTTTTACCTGGACAAATTGGATAAATACGATCGCAATAAAATCGAGTTCGTGGGTGAAGAAATCAAAGGCACACGGGCAACCGTCATGACCTTACTCGAGTACCAGGGTAAAATGGCCAAAGTGAATTATTCCATGGCCCCAAAAGAAGATCGCTGGCTGGTTTATGATTTTGAAGTCGAGGGCGTCCGACTCTCCAGTACATATCGATCACAATTCGTAAAGGTTCTTAAAGAAAAAGGATTTGAAGGGTTGATGAGTGAATTAAACAAGCTATTGGCTAAATATAAGAAATAAATCCCGCACCAGCCTTTAACGCGGGATCGGAGGAAAAATGGAAGTATTTGAGCGAGATACCTACTTCGCGAAAATGAAGTTCTTTAAGTTGTTCGGTAATGCCATACGTATTTTCGACGAGAAGAAAGAAAATCTGTTGCTTTACGTTAAGCAGAAAGCTTTCAAACTGAAAGAAGATATCACTATTTTTGCTGATGAGCAAGAAACCAAGCCTGTGCTCAAGATCAATGCACGAAACATTCTGGATTTCAGTGCGGCCTACGATGTCACCGATGTGGCCTCGGGGGCAAAACTGGGTGTTTTACGCCGCAAGGGTATGATGTCATCTTTTGTAATGGATGCATGGGAAATCCTGGACAGGAACGATGCTGTGATTGGGAAAATTCAGGAGGATAGCTGGGTGCTCGCGCTAATCCGGCGTTACCTGGCGAGCATTATCCCCCAAAAATTCCAGCTCACGATCGGTGACCAACCGGTTGGTATTGCAAAACAAACCTGGAACCCGTTCTTGCCGCAAATGCGGGTAGATTTTTCCGCGGACACGGGAAAGAAACTGGATCGCCGGCTCGGCCTGGCTGCAGTCGTTTTGCTTCAGGTTATCGAAGGCAAACAAAAATAGCGCAAGAAACAGCGGGTGGCCTTTGCCGCTCGCCTCAGTCAGATTCTCCAGATCGGGGTTTGGTATATTGCCCTACCAACCCGGTCTCCAGCATGCGCAAGAGAGAAGCCGTGCGTTTTTCCATTTGCTGAGCTTCTGCGGGCGAAACCTGAACACCCCGTTTTGCTTGAAATAGTTCATCTGCGAGATTTAAGGCAGTGAGCAGAAGCATCTTCGTGGTATCGCCAGAGGTTAACTTCTTCATATCCAGTATCTTCGCATTCACGTAGCTTGCGACATGCGCCATGTATTCAGGGTCTGCGTCCCCCCGAATGGTAAAGGTTTTACCCATGAGTTCTACGTTGGCGCGGCGCTCTGGTTCGTTCATCTCAATCCTTGACTATCCATTTGCCATCGTCGCCCTGGATCAGCTCTCCTTTGAGGGCCGCTTGCTGATATTTTTCTTTTTGCGAAATAAGTACATCTTTTTCGGTCGCTTTAAATGCCTTGTTTGCGCGCTTTTGATTCTGCACATACCCACGGGCGGCGAGCGTGCGCGCCTCGTTGATTTCCTTTACCGTCTGTACCAGCGTGCGGTGTGGACGTCCCAACTCGGGTTCATCGGCATTTTCAGAAGAGTATTTCTTCCGCATCTCTTCGGGTACATCGGTCTTTTCGGTCAGCAGGTTTGATACGTAACCTTTGTTGTTTTCACCCACTACCCGATCTTTCTTGAGCTGAACCAGATGCGCCGCGAATAACTCAAATTTCAGGAAAGCGCGGTACGTATTCGCGTTTTCTTGCTCCATACTGCGGCGAACTTCTTTGGGTTTATTGTCGAGTTCTGCATGTTCAGCCGTCTTTGCTGAAGATATCATCCAGACGTCTTTTTCAAGCTCTGTCTGTTCGCCAATAATCTGCTTTTCAATTGCTGTTTTCTGACCTGTAATGGTGACAGGTGGAACGACAATCGTTCCAAAACAACGCGCACATATCCCGGCTAAAATGAGCAATGAGACGGGATATGTGCGTCTCATTCGCTGCATTACTCTACGTCGAGTAATTCAACGTCGAAAATCAAATCGGCGTTGGGTGGAATAGCTCCACCAGCCCCGCGTGCACCATAGCCCAGAGCAGAAGGAATAAACAGAGTGCGCTTTTCGCCAACTTTCATGCCGGCAACGCCCTCATCCCAGCCACGAATGACCTGGCCTTCACCCAGGCCGAAAACAAACGGGCGACCCCGGTCGACTGATGAATCGAACTTCTTGCCTTTCTGACCGCCCTGATTGAGCCAGCCGGTGTAGTGAACCTGAACGCGTTGTCCCGCTTGTGCAATTTTTCCAGTTCCTTGCTTTATGACTTCGTATTGCAAACCATCCCCCTTGCTGATGCGACCTTTCGCCACCAGAAGCGCCGGGGAAATAAGTGCCGCGATCATAAAAACTTTCCGTATCATGCATTACGCACTAAAACTCCGAATGCGGTTGTCGAGTATAAAAGCGAGACCCAGTCTAGAGGGGGCTTTGAATCTTACGCAGAGACCTCTTGGCGACGCGAGTGTATGTCGTGGTTGTGCGAACATGTTCATGACCCAGCAGTTGCTGTATATGCCGAATATCTGTACCGGCTTCGAGCAGGTGAGTAGCAAAGGAATGGCGAAAGCTGTGGGCCGAGGCCCCGCGCCAAACCCCGCCTTTCTTCAGGGCGCGGGTTACCACCTGCTGCAAAGAGCGAATTGCCAGAGGTTGCCCAGGTCTTTGGGTCGACGAAAATAAAAAGTCATTCCACCTTTTACCTGAGATGGCCGCGTTTAGCAAGGGTATCTGCTTTTCCGAAAGTATGGTGATACGGTCTTTTCGACCCTTACCCTGTCTGATCGTCAGTGTCGCCTGTGGTAAATCGACGTCACTAACGCGTATGCGTACAACTTCTGACACCCGTAACCCGGAGGAGTACATAAGGGATACCATCAGCCAGTGTTTCTTATTCTTAATCGCATTCAGCGTGCGGACGACCTCGTCGACCGAAAGCACAATCGGCAGCGGTTTTGCACCCTTGATGGTGCGAATGAGTGTAAATTCGCGGATCTCTCCGTTTGCTTCGCAGAAGAGCCTGAGAGCCGCACGAAATCCCCGGAGGCTTTGATTGGTGACACCGCTGTCTTTTCGGTGCAGCATAAATTTTAAGATCAGCTGCTCTGAAACAGACGGCGTTAGCTCTTCACCGAGGTTGGTCAGCCATTTATCAAAGCCAATGATGTCCCTCATGTAACTGCGCAGTGTCGCTGCGGAATAATTGCGGATACGAATTATCTTTTTTAAGTTATCGAGATAACCTCTGCGGGCTTCACTGAACGGCGGTTTTATGGGCGGGGGATCGACTGCTGGGGGTGGCAAGGCTTTTGGGGTGGGTTTAGGTATGGTCACGGTCGCGATCTTTGTTTTCTCGCGGGGTGCGTTCTTCCGCATCTCGAGCACAGATTCTAAGTCCGTTGTTTTTGCCTGGGGTGAAGTGGCCCAATAAGCGCGGATATCCGCCTCGGAAATCGTATGGATGCTTTTCCCGAACACTGCTTCCAATTCGCTCACGAAACCTGACGCCACCAATTGTAGAACAAAAATAGAACAAATGCATCGTAAAGCCTTTTTTCGAATCAGCGAACGGGCTCGACGTTTTCAGGCATGTTCTGCCACCGGAGCAGGGGTTAAATCTGCATGTCTAAAATAGTTTTATATCTTTTGCCTTTTTTCCTTTCGGCCTTACCGGGGGTGCCCCGACAGACCGATTCCGCTGAGATAAACCGGCACGTGCGTTTTCTCGCAGCGATCTCGCCTGCGCGAAACCATAAGTACCCCGCGTCCCTGGATACCGCTGCACGCTATATTTCCGCAGAATTAAAAAAGTTCTCTGTGAAAAGCCGGGATCAGCTTTTTGAAGTCGCGGGAAAAAAATACCGCAACGTGATCGCCAATATCGGACCCGCGAATGCCGAACGTATTGTGGTCGGCGCTCATTACGATGCCTGCGGGGACCAGCCCGGTGCCGACGACAACGCCAGCGGCGTGGCCGGCCTATTGCTGCTGGCAAGCTATCTTTCCGGCGCACACACTGCCTTGAAGTATAACTACGAGCTGGTTTTTTATAGCCTCGAAGAACCTCCGCACTTTCGCACCGAGTATATGGGCAGCGCCGTACACGCAAAATCGTTGAAAGCAGACGGCGCCCAAATCAAATATATGCTCTCGCTCGAAACGATCGGTTATTTTTCCGACAAACCTGATTCGCAGTCCTATCCGCCAGTTTTGGGTTGGTTTTACCCCAGCGAGGGTAACTTTATCGCAGCGGTAGGGCGGCGTGCCGATGCGGATCTCCTGCGTAGCTTCAAGACCGCTTTCCAGCAGCATTCATCTCTGAAGATTATTACGCTGGCCGCGCCTTCATTTGTGACCGGTATCGATTTTTCTGACCACCTGAATTACTGGAAATATGGCTGGAGTGCCGCCATGGTGACAGATACCGCTTTCATGCGAAACCATAATTATCACGAGATATCCGATACACCAGACACCCTCGACTACGAAAAAATCGTGCTGGTTATCCGCGGTGTTTTCGGAGCCGTTACCGCGCTCTAAGCGCAGCGACAAGAGACCGTGCGGCTGCAGGCCATTCGGGAAAGCGGAAATTGAAGCCTTCATGCATGAGCCGCGCCGGAACCACACGCCGGCTTTTCAAAAGCAGCTCGGTATCGGTGCGCAGAATAAATGCGCCGATCTCGGCCATCCATTTTGTAGCTGGCAGCCCGATGGTAACACCTGCGGCGCGGCGCAACTCGCGCATAAAATCTTTCTGCGGTAATGGCTGCGGGGAGGTGAAATTTACGGCGCCCTCGATTTCTTTATGCGCTATGACAAACCGCACAGCGGTGCAAAAATCCATATAATGAATCCATGAAACATACTGATGTCCACCCCCGATGGCGCCGCCCAGGCCCCAGCGGGTCATATTATGGAGCACATCGAATACTCCGCCTTTACCGGGCGCCATAACCATCGCCGTGCGCATCGCCACCTTACGGGTCTTGGGCGTTCTGACTTGTGTTTGTTCTTTTTCCCAGTTATTTGCGATTTCGACGCTGAACGCCCAGTAGTCGGGCACTCCCGGCTCATTACCGCCGATGATGCCCGTCTGTTCATCGTTGGGCGCGTCGTAGCGGTGAGCATAGATTGTCGCCGTACTCATCTGCAACCACAGCTTCGGTGGCCGCTGCGCCATCTGGATTGCCTCGCCGACCACACGGGTTGAATCGACGCGCGAGTCCATCATCTGCTTCAGGTTTTCATCCGTATAGCGGCAATTCACCGTTCGGCCAGCGAGATTGATAACCACGTCGGCGCCTTCGAATTCTTTAGCCCAGGTACCAAGGGTCTTGCCATCCCATAGCAGCTCGCCGTCACGCCGGGGTGTGCGGGTGAGAACAATGACTTCGTCGCCCGTGCTTTCAAATTCGTGGCGCAGCACTTCGCCCAATTGCCCAGTGCCGCCGGGAATAACTATTTTCATTTCGGGTGCTTAGTTGACCGTCACCTGCGCTGAGCAAAGCACTTTGTCTGCAGCGGTGATAGAAGTTGAGCTTGCGCGAATACGGATCGTACCTGTTTGGCTGTACTTCAGATCAGCCCAGGTTGCAATACCCGCAACGGCCGCATGCTGCAGGTTTCCTCCCTCGCCGCTACTGAGTGTACCGGGAGCAGGATTTGGGCATACCGAGGTGTGAGGCGATAGCGTGACGAGCTCGGTGAAATCAGTGTCAAGTCGGCCGTTATCGTCTGTAGCGTAAATGGATTGAGAACCGGGAAAATCTGCGGTCGCCGTAGCTGTTAAGCTATTGAACGAATTTTTTCCCTGCAATTGCGTCGCAGTTATTGTGATCGTCGTCGCTGTGCTTGCCATCGCGGTAACATTTTGCAAGAGATTCGATGAAGCACTGGCGACGCTGATATCGTTTATGGGGTTGAACTGAATTGTCAGAGTGCTGTTGTCCGCTAAAGATCCCTGGATGTTTGGCCGTAAGAGCGCCTTGATTTGATATGTCTTTCCTGTCTGATCTCCATCTGTGACGATGATATCCCCAAAGTCTTTGAACGTGACGGTTTTTCCATTATTCTCGCCGCTCACGTTATTAATTCCGGGTCCATCGATTACAAAGCGCAGGTCTGCAATATCGGCTGTGCCGCTGGTTGAAATGCGTACCTCGCTGATCTGAAACGGGTAGCCATCGCGTGAGCCGTTTTCTTTTGCCGTGAATTCCAGTAATGCAACCGCTTCGGCGTTGCTGTCTTTGTCTGAGGGTAAAGTTGAAGGTGTTGCATAACTGGTTTTATCTATTAGACCTGAATCGATGCCCGCCCCCTTACCGCCCTCGGTAAAAGTTACGCCGACTGTCTTCTGTGCAATACAGTTAAGGCCAAACAAAGTTATCAGCAACGGAAGTAATCCGACCTTTATTTTCTGCATCAGAAATAAAACCCCGCACCAAGTTTGGCATTCAGCTCACCCTGAAAATTCCCCGAATAATGAAAAAGCGAAAACGACGGTGTGAATACAACAGCCCAGCGCGGGGTGATGGCGTATTTTACCACCGTGCCTGCCTGCGTAAAAAAATAGAACTGATCGAGCTTCTGGCTCGATACGCTCTGCGCCGCAGAAGTGTCGACCGGCTTGCGGGCGAGCTCAGAATAATCGAAGTTAAAATTGGCATACCCGAAACCAACACCTGCATAAGGTTCGAGGCGAATGCCGCGCGGCAAGAAGAACGTATAGCCAATTGCGGGCAAGCCCTCCACGGCGATGACACGCGTCGGAATGTTGGCATTATCGCGCAAATAATTCCGCTGCGCATATCCGCCGTTCAGACTGAACTGCAGAAACACCGGCCACTTGTACCGCCGATTCAACATCTCGCCCGCGTAGTGGCGCTGGTAGCTGAACTCCGCATTCAGGTGAAGGGTGTCTGAGGTCGAGACAGTCGAGGCTGAGGTCAGGTTGTCTGTAATTTTGCCTACGCCTATGGCGCGCGTGCCAAATGTAAAGAGTAGGGTTCGCTTTCCCTTTTCAGGATCATAATAGTTACCCCCCGAAGATTTCAGATCTTGCTGCAACGGTAAGGTTTCGGCCATCTGCTTACCGAGATCGCTTGCGATCTTTGCAAAGGTGTCGAACATTTTCGCCGAGAGTGCCGCCTCGGTTTTAAATGTGAGTAAGGCTTTTTCTGTCTCGATCTGGTAGAGCGTGAGGTTCAGTTTCAGGCGATTGCCATTCACCGCGTATTTTCCGGCCAGAACGAGGTCTTGTCGCAACCAGACACCCATCTGCAAAGCGGATGTCTTGGTGTGCAGGTCTTCTTCTTGAATGAGGTTGTCTTTGCGCACAGCTTCGATGGCTTCGGCTTCAGGATGAAGAAAGAAATAATTCTCCGCAAGGCCGGTGCGCAACGCATCGGCGAGCGAAGGCCCGATATATGCATTCGCTTCGCTACCCTCGTTTACCGGGTTTAAGATCAGCAGGCGTTTGGCGGTCGGTGCCGCGGCAAGTTCGAGCGTGGCGAGCGATAAGGTTGCCACGAGAATGCGCGTCAAGGTAACGAATAGAAACGGGTTGTGCGCGCGGCGTCAAGCCGAATTGGCTAGGCCCTCATCTAAAAATAGACAACTTCTAATAAAGACGCTATATTTAAACCGGGCAGATATGCAAAAACCCGCTGACATTGCCGAATTTCTCAAAGCCCGGGGCCTGCGTGTCTCGCTGCAAAAGCTTGAGATTGCGAAGCATGTGCTGGGTGAACACAGGCATTTTACGGCCGAAGAGATTTTTAAAGAGATCAATACGGACTTCCCCCGTGTTTCACGCGCGACGGTTTTTAATGTGCTAAACCTCTTCGTCGAGCATGGCCTATTGAAAACAGTGCAGGCGCGCAGCGACGTATTGCTCTATGATTCAAACACAGAAGACCATGACCACGTTGTCGTCGCCGCAACGGGCAAGATTTTTGACGTGCAGCTCCCCGAAAAAGAAAAACAGGCGTTTCTGAAAACGCTATGGATTAAGAACCCGCACCTGCCCAAGAAAGCGGCTGCGCAGGTTGTCGTGCATGTCTGATTTTTTTACTGAATAGCCAGCCACGGTCGCGCAAAAGATTTTACGCTGCCAGGTGACTGCTAATCCAGAGCCTTGAAGCCTCTCATTGTCTATTTCATAATCGCTTACCTTGTATCCTGGCTCGTCTGGCTACCGCTCTATGGCCACATTTTCAGACTCCATGATCTGCCCGTGTTTGCCTTCAACCATGCATTAGGCGGGCTGGGGCCGCTACTGGCGGCGTTTATAACTACCCTGATCTTTTCGGGAAAACAAGGCCTCAGGCTACTTCTACAGAGATCAATTCAGGTGAAACCGTTCATCTACTTTGCGATTGCATTGTTAGCGCCATTTTTTCTGGCGCTGTTGGCTTCTCTCATTGTCTTTATCAGCGATCGAGCTCCGCTCCATCTCGTGGCCCTTCTCACGAACAAAGAGTTCCCCGAATGGAGTTTGCTGAGCTTCTTCCTTTATAACCTCGTATTTTTCGGGTTTGGCGAAGAAGTGGGTTGGCGCGGTTTTGCTCTGCCCCGACTTCAAGCGAAATCGCATATGCTCATCGCGACGATCATTCTCGCCCTGTTATGGGCGTTATGGCACTGGCCCCTGTTCTTTTATCGACCCGGGTATGTTACCATGGGTTGGGCCGGTATTCTGGGTTGGTTCTTCAGCCTATTAACGGGCGCCATTTTGCTGACATGGCTCTATAATGTTTCGCGGGGCAGCATTTTCATTTGTGCGATTTTTCATTCCACCATTGATATTGCGTTCACCGCAGATTTTGCGACGGGCAAGATGGTGAATTATCTCGGGTTTCTCATCACGGTTTGGGGAATCGCTACCGCGTTTTTGCTGGGGTCACGCAACCGTTTCGATAAGAATTCTTAAACTCACACCTGAATCTTCGCTGCGCTGAAGAGATTGACGACCTGTCCCAGAATCACTCCCCTGCATTAAAAGATAAATCGAGCTATTTATCTTTTAATGCAGGGGTGTTATGCTGCGTTTTAGGGCTGATTTACTTTCTGTCGCTTACATGATCATTACCACAGGCATTCTCGTCTGGCATTGGTCGCTGCCCGAATTTAATGTCTATCTCTTCATCGCCGCAATGCTGATGGCTGCGCCGTGTTTCGCCATGGCGCATAACCATAACCACAACAACATGTGGAAAAGCCCATTGCTGAACCGGCTCACCGATTATTGGCTTACGCTTTTCTATGGCTTTCCTGTATACGCCTGGATTCCCACGCATAATCTCAATCACCACCGCTTCGGTAATAAAGATGGTGATTATACGATTACCTGGCGCTTTTCCGAAGCGAACAACCTGTTTACGCTGTTAACCTACCCCATTATCAGCGCCATCTACCAGCAGACTCCCACAAGCCAGTTTCTCAAGCATGCGTGGAAAAACGATAAACCGCGGTTCTTCTTTTATATCAGCGAATACGCGATTTGGATCGTCTGGTTAGGGGGTGCTCTCGTTTTAGATTGGAAGAAGGCTCTCTATTGCATTATTATTCCATCGCAGTTCTCGGTGATCGCAGTGCTGATGGTGAACTATATTCAGCATGTGCATTGCGATGAAGATTCGGCGCTGAACCACTCGCGCAATTTCACCGGTATTGGCAGCCGTCTCCTGCTCAATGCAGGGTTGCATACCGCACACCATGAATACATGAGCCTGCACTGGAGCCAGTTGCCTGAAGCGCATGCAAAGATCGCCGGCAAGATCGACCCTCAGCTTATCGAGCGCAGTCTTGTTTGGTATATAATCCGCACTTATGTGCTTTCGCTCTTGGTTCCACAGTGGCGATCGAAATCGATGCGCACGCAGCATAAGCGCCGTCCCGATGCTGCGCGTGAAGCCCTGTTGTCAGAGTACGGTACATGACACCGCCGCGGCATCGACGGCCTGGCCTCTCCTGATCTACCTAGCTCCCCAGGGGGGCTCCGTAAAAGGTTGCGAGTCTCTTTAGCTCCGTAGCGGCAGCCTGCGCAAGGCGGATATCCTTTGTGTCGAAATATGTGGGTTTAAAAACACGCTTGCCCTTCAAAACCTCCCAGGCCCAAATTCCACGGACGCGGCCATTCTGTACAATCGTAGGTCGAAAGATACCGTTTCTCGAAATCACTCGCGCGGCGATATCCTTGCCGAGCATTGCGCTGCGGTCAGTGTAGCCAATGATGAACTCGTCGAAGCCGGGCAAGAGGCAGGTTTTTGCAGATGCGGGCAAAAGCTTCTGCGGCATCAAATACGTTAGTCCTTTGAAGGTTTCGGTGCAGAAGTTATTTGCTACTGCCGCAAATGCCTGTCGTGCCTCGCTGGTTTTCAGGCCCGACCACCAGATAAAATCTTCCAGCGTCGCGGGACCATGGCTCGTGAAATAACGCTGCGCCAAACGCGCCGCCGCCTCTTCGCGTGGCAGATCCTCCCGCTTTTTCACCCGAGCATCGAATAAGGTATATGTGGTCTCGCCACCGATGAGCGGCCCGCTAACGATGAGACGGTCGATCTCCGCACGAAACAAAAACAGCGTATGGCTACCCGGCGGAAATCCGGGTTTTGCTGCTTTGAGTGCGGCAACGGCAGTATCGCGCGTAACAGGGCCGTGAAGCAGTGCCTTTTCGAGCACCTTCTGGCTGCGCGCGTAAACGCTTTCGCTGAGTTTCAATTTCTTGTTCCATGTCACAAGCGAACCCAGAAGCTGGGGCGCGCTGAGCCGAAGCAGCCAATCGGCGTCACTGTTGGCGACCAGATGCCAGGTGGGCCGCAAGACATGCGTGCGCAGAATTTCACCTTTATTATAGGCGTTGAGAATGTCTTTTTCGGTGAGCGCGGCTGAGCGCAGACCCACAGCCCAGCGCGCCATGGCAAAATCCTGTGCCTGCATGGCACCCATATGCGCAACAACGTCACCAGCCTTTTGGAATTTTCCTGCGCCGATGTGCTGGCTCGTGATGCGGTGTGCGGCGATAGAGTCGGATTTCACAAGTGCCCCGTTACTTTACGAGTTCAAAAGATTTTTCTGCAACCTCAGTGCCGTTGATTGTCACCACAAGCTGATGCTTACCGGGATAATGCTGCCGAGTGGTAAAATTCTGCATGCGCTGGGTTTTGCTGAGCGAGAGAGTTTGCCTGGGGCCAAGTGTGACTTCTTTGAGTTTAAATACCTTGGGCGCAAGCCCACCCGCTTTTTTCCTATAATAGATTGTAAAATCGATCGCGAGCTTTTGCGGTTTATTTTTCTCCGATGTGACATCGAAAGCGAATTGCAGGGCGCCGCCGATTTTTATTCTCGCGCTTTCTAACCGCAGCTTCTTCACCTTTACTTTCGTATCTTTTTCAAAAGCAAACAAGGCTAAGGCGGCGGGGTCGCCTTGCTTGATCAGGGTACGGCAGGCATGTTTGACAATCCAGGCCGTGTGCTCATGCGATAAATCCCACTTTTTTACCGTTTGCACGAGCAGTGGTGCATGATCTTTAGAAAAGTCATTGAGATGGTTGGCGACCGATTTGCGGACATAAAGCTCGTCGTCGGATTTCAATCTTTCCAGAATCGGCAACGTGAGTGCCGGGTTTTTAACCACGGCGTCGAGTTTAAACGACCAGGGCAAACGCGGCCGCGAACCTTCTGAGGCCAGTCGGCGCACATGGTAGTTTTCGTCACCGGCCCATTTTTTCATGACAGCGATTGTCTTCGCAAAGTCGCGTTTCAGAAACTCGCGGATGGCGAATTCTGAAGAGCCGAATTGTGTAAAGAGTTTCAGGGCCGCCATCGATGTGTCAAAAAGATCGTGCCCATAAAGCCCGACAAAATCCGGGAACACGAGATTGGCGTAACCGCCTTCGATGCGGGGTATGACCGCAGAAAGGATTTCAATCGCCTCTTTGTAATCCGAGGGCAGGTGTTTTTGCAAAGCCACCGAGGTTTGGCGCAACCGTTGATTCAGTTCGAGCGCAGCGAGATTGCGGGCCGCATCTTTTTGAAACAACGCAGTCGAAAAAGCAGGATAAACATTTTGGATCTCTTTTGCCAGCTTCTGGTAAAAGGCATTGTTAAAGTAGAGATCCTTTAGAAGCGTGGGCACAGGCTAAACCGTACGGAAAATTTCACCGCGCTCGAAAAGGGCGAATTCATTTTTCTCTGGAAAATGACCCCATGCGGCCGTGGCTCCGGTTTTCTCGGGAAAATCCGTGTAGAGAATATCCAGCGATTTTCGGTCGAGACCGTAGCTACCGCGGTGGATCAGATGTGCCGAAAAAACCAGCAAGTCCCCCGGCGTATGGGGTACACGTACCATGCCCGGCAATGCTTCCGAATTCCGGTGCCCGTTGAGTTCGAGCCGCACGCTGCGTTCGAGGGTTGTATCCCAACGCCGGTGCGAACCGGGTATAAATTCGAGACCTGGGTCGTCGGCCAGCGGTATACGAAAATGGAGAACCACATCTCTCTCAAGTATCGACTGCTGTGCTTCTTCGTCGACACCGAGGTACTGCAGGTCGCGGTGCCAATAAGGCTGGCGCTCTTTATCTCGCGGGTTAAAGAACAGCTGCGTGTTTAGAAAATATACACCGCGCGGGCAGAGCAGTTCGGCGATGTTGACCAGTTTGCCCGAGGCAATAAAGCGGAATGTTTCGCGCCGCGCTTCTGAGTCTGACATGTAGTGCGGCGAGGTCAGATAGTTGCTGTTGACAACGGCATTCTCCGCATGAGTGCGTAGCCAGTTTTCATGTGCCGGCAAAATGAGCGTGGACAGTGCCTCAATTTCAGCTCGGGAGAAAAAATTCTTAAAGAGAAAATAACCATCCCTTTCGAAATGCGGCTGAAAATCATCGCCCGGCATCAGGCGGTATCTTTCTGATCGCGCGGCAGGTGGAGTATCACAAGATACGCGAGAAAAGAAAACGCCGAATAGAGCACAACCAGAGCGAGCGTACGCGGATGGTCCTCGGGGTTGGCGATGCGATCCAGAATGTCAGAAAATAACGGTAGCGGGTTTGAGAGAATATCCCATGAATTCCAGCGCAGAAACCGACCGAGGTAAATACCGAATGAAGATAAGCCGAAAACAACGAGAAGGGTAATCCACACCAGCCACGCCGGCCAGTAATGCAGGGCAGTCAGGTGAAAATAGCGTACCGAGATTAATCCCGCGACAAAGCCGTTCCAGGCGAAACTGAAAATCAGCAGCGTATCGAACCAAAGCGGAATATGGTGCCGGGCCTTTAGATGAATAAAGTCGGTGATGATGTACGGCGCGTTCGGGTAAAATGCAAGCCATAGTGCACCCATCGCATAAAAGAGGAAAATCCGCCGGTATTCTTTAAGCCACGCATTCATGAGATATGCTATGGCGAGCGGAATGCCCGCCAGCGTGAGATTCCAGATCAGAAAGTAATAAGTGACAAGGCCGGTTCTCTGCACGCGGTACCAGACCAGCGCGACAGAAAAGGCGAATGAGACAAGAATCAGCAGCGCGAGCCGCTTATCGGGGTATCTGTTCCATGAGATCAAGGGCATGTTAGTTTAACCGCAGCAAAAACACGAGAATGCCGGCAGTATAAAAAACGCCTGCGAGCATCACGCCCCGAAAGGGTGTGCTAAACCCCGTGCGCCCCACAAGAAACGCATAACTTGCAAATGTCGCTGCACCGATGCCGATGAGAAAATACGATTGAAAAAAGAATGTTGTGCCATAAAGACTGAGATAGCCATAGACGCTTCCAAATAACATTGCACCTAAACTATGCGTTGCATTGAAGCAGATCCAGGATTTCCAGAAAGTTGTTTGCGGCGTGAGATAAATCTTTGCCGATTCGAGAGTCGTCCTGAGCGCCGCGTCGCGCGGCCAGAACTTATTACCACGGTATGTCAATACCAGGTGTAACATGCCGAGGAAAAAAATGATAGCGGCTGAGGTACCGACTAGCCATGCATGAAGCATGCCGCTCACACCGCATCGGGCGCCAAGGCGTCAAGCAGGCATGCAATGGGATTGACCGTTCGATAAAAATCAATGATCCAGGCTCGGCATGAAATCCCGTCTGGCGAAGATTATCGCAGGCATTGCCGAAAGCTGGTTCAGTATCCTATTTGCCCTGATGCCGGCACCCGTCATCGCATTGGGTGCCGTGCTTCTGCATTTGAAAACCGACATTGCCTACCGCTGGTTGCAATCTGAGCCGGCAATGCATGCCCTGCGCTATGTACGCATCGGGCTCTTTGCGGTTATTCTGCTGGCGATCGTGATTACAGTTGCGCTTTTGCGCAAGAAGAAACCCCACCTGCGCAAAAAACCGTTCGCGCTCTATTTTCTCGTACCCTGCGCCGGGTTTGTTATCTATGTCAGCTGGGCGCCAACGCTGCTGATTTTGTTATTCGCTCTGGGTTTGCTGACTCTTTTGCAACTGCCACTGATGCGTGATATTGCAGCTGCTTATAAACGCAAACGGGGTGGCTTCCAGTTTCTGCTGACAATGCAGGGCATTGCTCTTTTTCTCCTGTTTATTTTTGCCATTGTACTCTGGGTACAGGTGCGCGACCGGGCTTATCGCAACGCGCAATGGCTTGAAATTAAGAGTAAGGGTCTATACGCCGAGTTTGACGACGTGGCTGATCTCGCCCGCCATCCCCGTATCGAGGTTGCACTGATTAAAGATCCCGAAATGCGTTTTCATAAAGTCCAGAGCCACCGCTTCGGCAGTGGTGAAGACGCGTATAATGTCACTTATGCGATGCTCGGTAATAACGACAGCGAATCCTCTGACCCGGCGCGTTGGCCGCTCTGGTATTACTGCGGCAGCGGTGGCTGTTACGATAAAATCCCACTGCTCGTGAATGTCGATCTCTGCCCTGACCCCAAAGACTGCCACGCAGATTTCGCGTGGATTCTCCGCCGCGTGCGCTATCGTATCCAGAATTCCGATACAACGCCGCCTTATCCACCGACGCTGAGGCTCTTAAGCCCCGCGGGTGATCTTGCCGTGACCGAGAACCAGTGGCGCACGAATATTATCTTTGCGGCCCGCATGATACTCTATATGCAAATTGCATACTTCTTTTTCCATGCATTACTCGCCACGCTGAACCGCCTTCTGGAAAAGCCTGCAGGCAGGTAGCAATGCAATCTGGCAGCATACTTCTTCCCGATTCGTGGCTGCGCACGCTGTGGGATTTCCTCCTTTTTCTGGTCACACTTTCGTTTGCGATTCTGGGGCCACTGCAATTAGTTTATCCGCAACAAGGCAAGATCTACCAGATCTATGCCGGAATATTCTTAACCGCAATTTTCGCAGCAGATATGTTTCTGAGTTTTCGTACGGCGTATTATAACCGCGGCGAGCTTGTTTCTGATCCGAAAAAAATACGACGGCATTATTTCAAGAGCTGGTTTCTCATCGACGCAGTCTCGATTTTCCCGGTGGAGTTTTTTGCCGGGCCGATTCTTATTTCTTACGGCAGCCACTCCGTCGATCTCGCCCCGGCGCTGCGCCTGATACGCCTGGTGCGCCTTTTGCACCTGCGCGAGCTGATAAACCGCTGGCGGCATGCCGACTTCTTCAACCCCAGTATGATCCGCCTGGGTATTCTTGCTCTCTGGATGCTTGTCGTCGCGCATTGGGCGGCCTGCGGCTGGATTGTGCTGGGTAACATTCGTCCCGACTATGCACCCGCCGAAAATTACCTGCGCGCGTTTTACTGGGTCATTACCACCTTCGCAACGATCGGCTACGGCGATATCACGCCGATGAATGTGCCTCAGATCGCCTACACGATAGTGATCGAAATCATCGGCGTCGGCATGTTCGGCTACATGATCGGTAACATCGCGAGCCTGCTCGCGAATATGGATATAGCGCGTTCGAAATACCAGGAGAAGATCAACCGTCTCAATCTTTTCATGGAGTACCGCGATATTCCCATTGCGCTGCGCCAAAAATTACGGCGTTATTATAAATATATGTGGGAGAGCCGGCGGGGCTACGATGAGACGCTGCTCATCAAAGATTTACCCAGCGCTTTGCAAAAAGAGCTCGCTATACACATCCACGCCGAGGTGCTCGAGAAGATACCGATTTTCCGCGGCGCCGACGACGGTTTCATTAAAGAAATTGTCATGAAACTCAACCCCGCGATGTTCACGCCGGGTGATGTGATTTTCCGCGAAGGCGAAATCGGGCACAATATGTATTTTATCAGCCGCGGTTCGGTCGAAATCATCCACGAAAAAACCGGCAAGGTCTTTGCGACGATTTCAGAGGGCGGCTATTTCGGCGAAATCGCCTTGCTCATGGATTCGCCGCGCAACGCAACGGTGCGCGCGATCGATTATTGTGATCTCTATACGCTCGATAAAGACAGCTTTCAGGTCGTGCTGACACATTTTCCCGAGTTTGCGCGCCAGGTGCGTAAAATGGCGCATGAGCGCATCCATACCTGGAAACACCGGCCGAAGCACCACGCCACAAAAATAGTGCGGGGGCATAAGAAACCCGCTGCACGCAAACGTCGCTAAGATTTCTTTCGGTCAAAAGCCTTCTTCGTTCCCGTCGTACCCTGCATCGACAGCGGGTCTTCGGGCCAGAAGTGTTTCGGGTAGCGCCCGCGCATCTCCTTGCGTACCTCAGCGTAGGTGTTTTTCCAGAATTCGGCGAGGTTCATGGTCACGGCAATGGGCTGCTTGCCCGGCGACAACAGTTCGAGCGCGAGCGGCAGTTTGCCATCGGCAATGCGCGGGTGCGTGTCGAGGCCAAAGACCTCCTGAATCCTTACGCTGAGCGTCGCTTTACCGGGTGCATAGTGTACACGGTGGGATGCCCCGCTCGGCACAGTCAGTCGCTCAGGCAGTTTATCTTCCAGAAGCTTCTTCTGCGCATAGCTCAGCCGCGCTTCAAGCGCGCTTAAAAATGCCGATTCCGGAATATCCGCGAGCGACTTTGCGCCGTCGGCAAAACCGGCGAGCCAGGTTTCGGCAGTACGCGTGAGTTCGGCGAAATCAAATGCGGGCAGGGAGGCATCCCACTGGCGGCTGAATTCGGCGCGCAGGCAGAACTCTTTCGCTGTCTCACCAATGATATTTTCGATACCGTGTTCGGCGATTTTTTGCCAGAGTTGTTTTGCCGCATAACCCTCGGGCAACGGTATCTCTTTTTCGGCAAGCAGCAGCGCATCCAGCCGGGTCTCACGAAAGGCGCGCGGCTTGCCATTTACGTCGCGCACGACCTCGCGTTCAGTTATCTCGTCTTTGAAATGTGCGAGCACATCGGCGCGGTCGACGGCGAGGCCCAGGCGCAGCTTCGCATTTTTGTCGCCGCCTGAAATATCGACGGCAAGCAAAAACTCGGCTTCGGCATTGTGGTCGCCCTTTTCAACACTCACGCCCTTACCCGTGCGCGTCACGAACGAACCCAGTTCGCGCCTCATGGCGATGCGGTCGGGGTAGGCGAAGAGAAGAGTACGCCCCCGCCCCAAGTCTGCGGAGTGCTCAGGAGGGTGCGAGTGCCGGGGGTTAGGGGCGTTCAACTGCCGCCAGATTCTCTCGACAGTTTGCAGTGCCCTTTTTTCTATACCGATCGGTATACTTGTGGTGAGCGCCGTCGAACCATGCCCCGAATTGAAATAAAGTGCCATTTGGTCGATTCTAAAGGCCAGATTCGTTGCCTCAGGGCCTTTCAGCTTGAATGCATCGCGTTCTGAAAGCAGTGCCGCAATCATTGCAGTTTCGGGAGAGGGGG
>JAFLED010000089.1 GCA_017302045.1 Spirochaetota bacterium | reverse complement strand
TGAAATTGCTCCGCGTGCGATTAGAGTGGTCGTCCATAACAGCCAGAAGGGTATGTTCAGCGGATTGATCATACCGAGAAAGAAACCGTAGATAAAAACGAATTAAATTTTCTCGCCGGCGCCACGGTAGTTTCGGTGGTGGCGGTGTCGGAGCGCCTGCTCATCCACCAACTCTGAATACCCAGCGCCGCGAAAACAGGTATCGAAAATATAGTAATCCAGTATTTGATCGATGGGTTTTGGGTGAGGTAGGCCGAAAAAACAATGGCAATGCTGCTATAGATAAGCTCTGCCAGCGAAGCACCCAATGCAAATAAAACTCCCGCTCTGAGGTTGCGCTCGATCACGATGGTGATGATGCGCAGGTTGATCGAGCCGGGCGGAATGGAACCCAGAAAAGAGACCGCGAAGCCGATGAGAAAGTTGACGAGAATGAATGTCATGGCACCATTCAGATAAACCGGCCATATTCGGCCTGCAACCGGGCGAGCGGCATCACGCCCGACGTGCGGTGAACGGCATCGCCGGCTTTGAATAAAATCAGCGTGGGTATACCCGAAATCTGGTAACGCGCAGCGAGTGCCTGTTGCGCGTCGGTGTCGACTTTGATGATCTTGATTTTATCGCCCCACGCCGATTTTAAATCTTTCAGAATCGGCGCCATCATTTTGCACGGCGCGCACCAGTCGGCATAAAAATCGACCAGCACAGGTACGTCGCTGGCCTGAATAAATTCGTCGAACTTGTGGGTCTGCGCCTGCATTTGATCTCCTTATGGCAGATCCCTGAATCCGCCGGCGTTTGTCACCGCGGTGAAGCCATTGGCCTCGAGGATGCTTTTAGCCCGGCTGCTCCGGGTGCCTGATTGACAATATACAACAACCGGCTTTGTCTTGTCGCCAAACTCACCCAGCCTGCTCTCTACCTGGTCGACCGGTATATTCACCGCGCGCGGGTGGTGGCCCGCCGCGTATTCGGCGGGGGTGCGCACGTCGACGACGAGTGCTTCCCCGTCAAGCAGCCGTTTTACCGCGGCATCGGGTTTTTTAGCGCAGGCGGCGACGGTAAAGAGTGCCGCCGCAATCAGAATCGCTTTCTTCATCTCAGTTGCCCGCCATCTTTCTGCGCAGCGTTGAGAGACCGAAAGGCAGATAAAGCGGGCACCAGCCGATGAGGCTTGTGACGAAAAACGCAATGGCAACGATGCCGAGTATGATCGCCAGCGTGCCAGAGATGTATCCCAGTCCATAAAGAACACCGACCGCAATCGCGGCAACCAGACGGATAACCCGGTCTTCGATTCCCATATTTTGTTTCATGTTTTCTCTCCTTTGGGGGATGCCCCCTTAACCACAGTATAAAAAAGTTGCCGGGCGTCGCCCAAAAATATACCATACCGGGTATGGTATATAAGGCAAAAGATGAACCCTCGCGCGAAGACCTGAACCACCGGCTAAGCCGCATCATGGGTCAACTCGAGGGTTTAAAGAAAAGGGTCGCTTCGGGAGAATCTGACTGTGTAACCGATATGGGGCAAATTAAGGCAATCCGCAATGCGCTCTGGAAATTCGCCGAAGCCTATGTCGAGGTGCACATGGCCGAGTGTGTGGCCCAAAAGAAGCCCATGAACGAGATGCGCGACAATCTGCAATCGGTCATTCAGGCCGCATTTAGTATCTGAGGCAATATGAATAATCCGCTGTATCTGATAATCGGTGTCGTGGCAGGCGGGGTGATCGGCTTTCTTTATTACAAATTTATCGGTTGCGCGACAGGCGCTTGCCCGTTGACTTCGAAGCCTATACCGGCAATTCTCTACGGTGCTTTCGTCGGCGCCATGATCGGAGGCAGATAATATGTCAGAAAATAAAAAAATTGTGATCGTCGGTGGTGTAGCAGGTGGTGCTACAGCAGCTGGCCGTGCGCGCCGCCTCGATGAAACGGCCGAGATCACGCTCCTCGAAAGCAGCGGTTATATTTCCTTTGCAAACTGCGGCCTGCCCTACCATATTGGGGGGGATATCCCCAAGCGCGATGCGCTGTTACTCAGGACACCGCAAGATCTCTGGAACCGTTATCGTATACGTGCCGAAGTCGGAGCAAACGTCGAAGCGATCGATCGTAATGCAAAGACTATCACCTATAAGGTGGCGAACGAGAGTAAGACAATCGCCTACGATAAGCTGATTCTTTCGCAGGGGGGTAATCCCATGCAACCCCAGGTTGCGGGTATCGAGAACCTGCCGCATTTCTCGCTGCGCTGGGTCGAAGATATGGATGCCATCATCGCCGCCGCCGATAAGGCGCAGCACAAGCATGTTGCGGTTGTAGGGGGCGGTTTCATCGGCATCGAAGTCGCCGAGGCTTTCATTGAAAGAAAGTTCCAGGTGACGCTACTCGAATTCGCGCCCTATGTCATGCCGAATCTCGATGCCGAGTTTTCAAACCTCGCGCGCCGCACGCTCGAAGAAAAAGGTGTTAAAGTGCGCACCCAAACCACGATACAATCGGCCGAATCAGGTGGTAAGTTAGTCCTGTCGGATGGCTCGCGGCTCGAAGTCGATTTCGCCGTGTTTGCGGCCGGCGTTCGCCCCGAGACGAGCCTCGCGCAAAAAGCCGGGCTTGAGCTCGGCAAAACCGGGGGCGTTGTGGTCAACGATTTCATGCAGTCTTCTGACCCCGACATCTATGCAGTCGGCGATATGGTTGAGATACAGAACCGCATTACGCATGCGCCGACGCGCGTGCCGCTGGCTGGTCCCGCGAACCGACAGGGTCGGCTTGCGGCTGAAAATGCGATTGCGGGCAACCGCTGCCGTTACCGCGGTGCCACGGGTTCGGCGGTGATCAAGATCTTCGATCGCACGCTTGCATTTACGGGGCTAACCGAAAAAGCCGCGAAACAGGCGGGCATTTCTGCTCAGGCAGTCACTGTACACAGCAACAACCATGCGGGTTATTATCCCGGCGCAGAACGCATTGCGTTGAAGCTGGTGTTCTCGCCGAATGATGGGCGCGTATTGGGCGCGCAAGCGTTTGGGCCTGATGGCGTTGAGAAGCGCATCGATGTTATCGCAACTGCAATCGTCGGCTGGCTTACAATCTACGATCTCGCAAGCCTCGACCTCAGCTATGCGCCACCCTATTCTTCGGCGAACGATCCCGTGAACTTTGCGGCGTTTCAGGCGATGAACCACCATTCGGGTCTTGCGCCGGTTATCTCGCCGGCAGATCTTATGGCGCGCCGCGGCGAGTTCCATGTCGTCGATGTGCGCAATGCCGGCGAGATCGAAAAATTTGCCTTTCAGAGCGAAGCGCAGATTCCCGTCGATCAGATGCGCGACCGTAAGGGGGAAATCCCCACCGGCAAGCCGCTCGCACTTTTGTGCCAGTCGGGTCAGCGCAGCTACATCGCGCAACGCATCTTAAAACAATCGGGCTTTAAAGATGTATTCAACATTTCGGGAGGGTACCTCGCGGCAGCCGCGCATGGTGCCTGACGAGGGAGTAAACAGATATGACACAACAACAACTCATCATCCTTATCGTGGTGGGGCTATTTCTAGCCTTCACTCTCTATCGCAGAATCAAATTAGGAGGAAACAAAGTGAAACTAAAGGAAATGCTCCAGCAGGGAGCGAAGATTATCGACGTACGCAGCCGGGGTGAATTCTCGACGGGCCATTTCGCGGGCGCTGTGAATATACCGCTCGACGAATTGCAGGGTAAAGTGAACACACTCGGTGATAAAGACAAGCCGCTGATCGTCTATTGTGCATCTGGCGGACGTTCCGGTTCGGCGCAGCGCTTTTTACAGGCGGCTGGTTTTACCAACGTCGAGAACGGCGTTAACCAGGGTCACCTGCAAAGTCTTTAAAACGCATGGCGTATATTGCCCCGCCCCAGCGGCCGGTTTTCTGGTTAAGGTTTTTTTTATGGATCACCACGAAAATCGCGGGGCGAGATATGGCTCTGCCCCGCCTGATCAGCTGGTCGCCAAAACTGGCGCTGGCCTCGGGTTTTTTCGAAGCCGCGGCGACACGCCCTGAGGGGACGCTCACGCAGCGGCTTCTCAAGCTGGTGAGACTCGATGTGTCGCTGCGTGCATCTTGCGCGTTCTGCCTAGATATGAATGCCGCCGATTTTGCCCGCGCAGGAATCCAGCGAATTGAGCTTGAGGCTTTGCAGCAGGGTAAGCCCCCCGAGCTCATAACGACCCTGGATATGACAGAGAAAGTAGCGTTGCAACTGGCGCGCGCGTTGACGCAAACACCCATCGGCATACAGCCGCAGCTCGCAGCCGAAGCCCGTGCATTATTCACTGAACGCGAATACTTGCTGCTTGTGGCAACCTGTGCACAGGTAAACTACTGGGCGCGATTGGCACAGGGGCTGGGTATCGCCCCTGAAGGTTTTGCTGCCGATTGCGAGTGGCTTTACGCGCCAGCTGCTAAAGTTTCCGGCCTGTAAAGCGCACGACATGACCCTTGCCGTGGTGGTGTTCGCCTTCGCGCAATTCGATTTCGCGCGCCCGGCCTCGCTCTGGTCGAATGCGACTACCTGGAGACCAAGCGAGGCCACATAGACCGCGTTACGACCTTCACCCTCTGCGGGAAAAAGCCATAATCCGCGGCCAAGTTTCAATTGTTCTTTCAGAAAGTCATTGGGCTCTTCGCCATATACATATTCTGCTTTTGCATAGCGCTCGTTCCAGAATTCTTTCTGCATAGGGTCCTTATCAACCAAATATTATTGACCGACCAGTCAGTCAATAATATTTGGTAAAGATGCGCAGGTCTGCTGATGAACGTAGGTCTGAAATTCTTAGGGCTGCAGTGGCGCTTTTCGAACAAAACGGTTTCGATGCGACTTCCGTCGAAGAAATCACCGCCAAAGCGAAGATTTCCAAAGGGTTGGCTTATCATTATTTTAAATCAAAAGATGAAATTCTGCTCGCGCTGATTGGCCTGCGTCTCGCCGAGCTCGACGATCTGACCCGCCGCTTGCGGGCCGAACCCTCGGCAGAGCGCCGGTTGCAGATTCTGATCGATCAGCTTCTGGATGACGTGATTAGCGGCGAGAAACGCCAGCGTTTTCTGATCACGACGTTTCTGCAGCCGCAGAATAACAAGCTGGTTCAGAAGGCTATGAAGGTCTCTCCCGAGCGGTTTGAATCGTTGCAACAAGAAGAGATCCGCCTGCTTGCCGATCTCGGTTTCAAAGACGCCGAGGCAGAGCTGCCGCTGTTTCGCGCCGGTATGCAGGGCATGGCCTTCCTCTACCTTCTGAACCCGGCGGCTTTTCCCCTACGGCAGGTCGCGGCGCAATTTGTCTTGAAGTACAGCAAAAAACAGGAGCAGACATGAGCACGAACACGATGGTCTTGAAAAAATATCTGCAGCTCGTCGAGACCTTTACAGAAGATGCCGAAGCGTTGAAAGCTGTGCTAGACCCGAAGGTTGAGTTCATCGAATACCCGAACGCGATTAACCCCAAAGGCCAGGTGAGACAACTGGCGCAAGCCCTAAAAGGCCTTGAAATGGGTAGAAAAATTCTCGCCTGGCAAAAATATGAAATCAGCGAGATTTTAGAAAACGCAGACCGCCTCTTCGTCGAGGCGCTTTGGTCGGGTCAGGTCGCGATCGATGTCGGGCATTTGAAAAAAGATCAAAAACTCTCTGCGCATTGCGCAATACGTTTTGATTTTGAACACGGCAAAATCATCCGTCAGGTAAATTACGATTGTTACGAGCCGTTCGCGTGAGCGCGCAGAAAGGGTAAAAACTCGTCGCCGTAACGCCGCATCTTTGTTTCGGCGACGCCGTGAACGTTTAAGAGCTCTTCGCGCGTTTGCGGCAATTTAGCGCACATGTCGATGAGGGTCTTGTCCGAAAAAATCATGTACGGTGCAAGATTCTGTTCGTCGGCCAGCTCTTTGCGGCGCTTGCGTAAGATCTCAAAAAGCCCGTTATCGATGTCGGCTTTGGCCGCTGTCCTTTCGCGACTCGAACGGGCGGGTGCGCCTGCGATTTCAAGCGGGTTACCGAAGAAAGCCGTTTCGCTCTTGAGCACTGGCAATGCCGCGGCGGTGAGCGAGAGGCCGTTATACTCGGGATCCTGGTGCAAGAGCCCCTGTTGTACGAGTTGCCGCGCCAACAACGACCATGCCTGTTTCGAAAAATCTTTGCCGATGCCGTATGTTGAGAGTTTATCGTGGCCGTTCATCAGAACCTTTTCGGTTTTCGCCCCCCGCAATACCTCGATCAGGTACGCCGCCCCAAAACGCTCGCCGGTTTTTTTCACGCACGACATAAATTTTTGCGCCGGTATGGTAAGGTCGACCTTGTCGCGCGGGCCATTCATACAAATATCGCAGGCCCCGCAGTTTTCACCGGCCTCTTCGCCGAAATATTGCAGCAGGCTGAAGCGCCGGCAACGGTCGCTCTCGGCATAATGCACCAGTGTCGCGAGCTGCCGTTCGGCTACGCGACGTTCCGTTTCTTCTTTTTGCGAGATGAAAAACCGAATCTTCTGACTGTCACCATGCGAGTATAAAAGAAAACAATCCGCCTTGAGCCCGTCGCGCCCCGCCCGGCCGATTTCCTGGTAATAACTCTCGATATTTTTCGGCAGGTCGTAGTGTATCACGAAGCGCACATTGGGCTTGTTGATGCCCATGCCGAAGGCGATCGTCGCCACAATAATCTGCACATCGTCGCGTATGAAAAGTTCCTGATTTTTAGCGCGCAGGCTGTCGGCAAGACCCGCGTGGTATGGTCGCACAGATAAGCCGCGCGAGTCGAGAACCGCCGCGAGATCGTCGACCTGCGCCTTGGAGAAACAATAAATGATGCCCGATTCACCCTGATGCTCACGCAAGATGCCGAGCACCTGCGACTGCGGCGAGGTTTTAGGTAATACGTTCAGAACAAGATTCTTGCGATCGAAGCTTGCGACAAATTCGTGCGAATCGGGGATTGCCAGTTGTTCTCTTATATCCGCACGTACCTGCGCAGTCGCAGTGGCCGTGAGCGCAATCGTCACTGCATGGGGAAATTTTGCGCGTACCTCGACGAGTTTACGGTATTCGGGCCGAAAGTCGTGCCCCCAATCTGAAATACAATGCGCTTCGTCGATCGTCAGACAATCGACGCGCACGCCTTTTAATAGCGCCTGCGTTCGTGCGAGGAACAGCGTTTCGGGCGCGAGGTAGAGCATCTTGACTTTACCCGAACGAATCGCGGCGACATTCTCTTCGTACTCGATGAGATCGAGCGAACTGTTGAGACAGACGGCGCGGATGCCGAGCTGTGTAAGCTGCGAGACCTGATCTTGCATCAGGGAGATGAGCGGAGATACAACGATAGTCAGACCTTCGAAGAGCAGAGCGGGTATCTGGTAACAGAGGGATTTACCGCCGCCCGTCGGCATGATGACGAGGGTATCTTGTTTTGCCAGAACGCTGGCGATGATTTTTTCCTGATCGAGACGGAATTCCTGGTAACCGAAGACGGTTTTCAGGATATTGCGCGCTGCATCGAGAGTTGGTGCTCCGTCAGACACCGGGCAGAGTCCCGATCTCAGGCCGCGCGTAAAATATTAAGGGTTCTGAAATTTCGGTCGGCGACCGTCGACCGTCGCGCGTAAAGCCTCTTCAAAGTTAAAACCCATGAGTCTTTCGAAATCGGCGAGACTCGGGTCATTGTCGAAAAAGGCCAGCGTGTTGCGGCGCAGGTTTTTCTTCACCGCGCGAAATCCGCCTAATGGTTTTTGAAAGAGTCGACGCATGAATTTCTCGCCCTGCGACAGAAGTTCTTCGCGCGGAAAAAGCGCGTTCGCGACGCCGAGCCTCAGGCAATCTTCGGCTTTGAAGCTGTCGCCGGTGCCGATGAGCGTCGAGAGTTGGTGCTCCCCCACATGCGTGCGCAGCATCGCAATCATCGCCTCGGGCATCGAGATACCGAGCATCACTTCGGGAAACGAGACGCGCGCCTTGCCTTCGGCCATGAAGCGCCAGTCGGCGGCCATCGCCAGTACCGAGCCTGCGGCAAAGGCATGACCCGGCAGCAGCACGAGCTCGGGTTTTGAGAACGCAAACACATGCCGGGTGGTTTCAAAAAGCTGACGGAACATATCGAGTTTTTCGCTGCGGTCGAGAGAGAGCATGTAATTCGCATCGAGGCCGCTACTAAAGAAGGTATCCGACGCGGACGCCCAGATGACACCCCAGACTTCTTCGTCACTTTCCAGGGCGTCGTGGGCAGCCACGATCTCGGCGAGAAATTTGGCATCGAAGGAGTTTTGCTCGCTTTTTGTGAGCGTGAGATAGCCGATATGGTCTTTGACTTCCACAGACAGGTTATGGAATTCCATAGCCAGCGGATGGGGGGCGGTTGAATTTGACATATATGACCGATCATTCATATGAAGGCAGGCAGCATAGCACAAATTTATTCCCCCGAAGTTATGCCTGTCGGTTCTGGCGGCTCCCATGGCCAGCGCGATTGCAGCTATTTTTCTCTGGGCAAGTTTGGCCGCATTGGCCTTCAAGCTCTCGCATCTGCCGCCATTTTTTCTGACCGGAATCGGAATGATCATCGGTAGCTTCGCTCTTGCGCCAGGCCTCACGCAATGGCGGGTTCCCTGGCGAACTTTTGCGATCGGTGGGCTGGCATTGACGCTCTATCATGCGGCGCTGTTCGCCGCGTTCCAATGGGCGCCCGCAGTCAGCGCAAATCTCATCAACTATCTCTGGCCTCTCCTGATTGTAGTCTTAGCGCCGTGGGTACAGCCTGGTGAGAAGCTGACCCTTCGTATTGCGCTCGCGGGTGTTGTTGGTTTTGCGGGTGCGGCGCTCGCCATCGTCGGCGACCGCGGATTGCATTTCGAAAAGCGTGCCGTATTCGGTTATATACTTGCTTTGGCAGCGGCGCTGATCTGGTCGGTGTATAGCCTGTCGTTAAGGCGCCTGCCTGCATTTCCCAATGCGGCGGTAGGTCTTTTCAATCTCGGCGCCGGTATTTTATCCCTGGGGATATCCGCCGTGGCGGAGTCTTGGCCGCGCATACAAAGCGAAGATTGGCCTTATCTGTGCGCGATAGGCGCAGGGCCCTTAGGTCTTGCGTTCTTTTTCTGGGATCGTGCCGCGAAGACGCTGCCGCCGCGCCAGTTAGGAGTTCTCAGTTTTCTGACGCCCGTATTATCGACGGCCTTACTCTTTCTGGTCACGCAGCAAATGCCGACCCAACACTTGGCCCTTGCTGCGCTACTGGTTATTCTGGCGATTGGGATTGCATCCAGCCGGGGAAAGAACGACTGATTCTGCCGAAATCTTTTTCTGTTTTCTATTGACTGTGCCGAAAACAAAACGGATTGCGCGCGATGAAAATTCCGGCGCTTGTGCTCTGGTTTTTTCTGGCGACTGTTCTTTATGCCGACAAAAATACCGATCTGCTTTATTTCGCAGCCGCGGTAAAAACAGAGACTGTAAAAGCCTTACTGGATGCTAAGGCGAATATAAATACAAAAGACGATTACGGTTGGACCCCGCTCATGCATGCGGCTAAATACGGACGGGTTGAAACCGTACGTTTGCTGCTTGCGGCAAAGGCGAACCCCAGTGTTGCCGTCGATGGCGTCTCAGCTGACGAAACCGGCCTTTGTGAAAGGTCTAATAGCCGCAGGCGCCAAGGTGAATTATATCGCCGATATCGGTTATAGAACCACGCCGCTGCACGATGCTGCCCGCATGGGAAACGCAGAGATTGTCGCGGCTCTTCTCGAAGCGAAGGCGAAGGTCAACGTCCGTGATTCTTCGGGGCAGACACCGTTACAGACCGCGACCGATCCCGAGATCAAACGAATCATCGCTGCGGCGGGAGGTGCGGAGTGAAAAATCTATCTTTGAAATTCCAGACGCTGGCTTTGCTGTTACTACTCTCCGTGGGATTCCGGAAAGATTCGGGTTATTTCGCCAATGCAGACCGGTTCGTGCTCGTACCCGGCGGTACTTTTGTCATGGGGGGATGGAACCGCGGCATATTCTTCTCGTCGCGTGCCGAACAGTTGCAATTTCCCAGCCACAAGGTAAGTTTAGATAGTTTTTATTTATCCAAATACGAGGTAACACGCGGTGAATTTGCCGAATTCGCGCGCAGTCACGGTAGCGAGAATAACGAGTTTCAAACCTGCAAAAATTATGCGCGCGACGATAGGCATCCGGCTATCTGCATTAGCTGGTATGATGCTGTTGAATATTGTAACTGGCGCAGTCAAAAAGAGGGTTTAAGACCGGCTTATCAGATGAATAAAGAATGGAAAACTACAGGTTTGATTTACAAGTACCGCGAGGTATTTTGGGATCAGGAAGCAGACGGTTATCGGTTACCCACCGAGGCGGAATGGGAATACGCTGCGCGCAGTGGCGGAAAGCAGGAGACGTTCTCCGGTCTCGCAGACCCGCCGAAAGACCAGGGGCCGCCGCACCTCTTTAACTGGTCACCGCATGCGGATAAATTCCGCGAGTACGGGGTTTATTTGCCATCGGATTTTGAGCCTGACGTGAACAGGAACTCCGGAACTCAACCCGTGGGCAGCAAACTACCTAATGGGCTCGGAATCTACGATATGACCGGCAACGCGCAGGAATGGTGCTGGGACCATCACGACGATTACCGGAATAAACCGCAAAAAAATCCTACCGGAGCGAACAATCCCGTCTATCATCGGGTTTTGCGCGGAGGGTCGTTTATGGATCAGCCGAGCATGTTACCCACGACATGGCGAAATTACTCCGTCGTGACTAACCCCGATGAACGCTATGAAGGAGCTGGTTTTCGCCTTGCCCGGGGCGCTTTGCGCAAATAAAGATTGACATTGTTCCATTTTTGCCTTCATGCTTTAGTGTGTTTTCATATTACGCGAAAGTTGCTCTGATTGCAGCGGTCTGTGTTTTCCTGATCCGCTGCAACAACTATAGCCTGGTCGAAAAACTGCAAAACCCGGGAGGTTCTACCTCGGTGGGTGCAACGGGCACCGGTAGCTGTGGAGCAAATTGCCGTATTTATATCACGACCGCAATATTTAACGGAAATCTCGGCGGTGCCGGCGGCGCCGATATCAGTTGTATCAGCAACCCAAACAATCCTGCGGGCGCGGGCAAAGGCAACTGGAGAGCCATGATTGCGGGTGGTGGCAGGATTGCCTGCACGACTACGAATTGTACGACCGGTGGGGCTACAGAGAATCTGAACTGGGCACTCAAGGCTAATACGAACTACCGCCGCGCCACAGACGATTTTCCGATCGGCACAACTAATGCCTCAGGCATCTTTACTTTTCCCCTTTCCAATTCATTTGCGATAGGCGTCATCGACGTCTGGACGGGATTAACTACGGATTGGCTCGTGAACGGTAATACCTGTCTCAACTGGACAGATAATACTACCGGGCAGGGCATGGCAGGTCAAACGGGAGGCACTACTTTTTCAAACATAGCCTTCGGTGGACAAACTTGTCCAGGTAGCTTCCCGATATTCTGCGCAGAACAATAAGACTCTATAGTCTTTTTCAAGCGGCCAATCCGCTATGCCTGAGCAGCGCGTCGATGGTGGCGTCGCGGCCGCGAAACTCACGGTATACCTCGAGCGGATGTCTTGACCCGCCGAGAGCTAACACCGTTTCGCGGTACTTTTTGCCAAGTTCCCTGACCGCGCTTTCATTCGCAAGGCCGGCTTCTTCGAAAGCCGCGAAGGCGTCGGCGCTCAAAACCTCAGCCCACTTGTAGCTGTAGTACCCCGCGGCATAACCGCCCGCAAAGATATGTCCGAACGAGCAGAGAAACGCATCTTCGGGTAACGGAGCGAGCACTGTGTAATCCGCGGCGATTCGCTTTTGTATCTCCCGCACCGGGGTAGATCCGTCGTATTTCTCGTGCAGCTCGATATCTAAAAGAGAGAAATAGAGCTGTCGCAGCATCTGCGAACCCGCCATATAATTTTTCGCAGCGATAATTTTTTCGAAGAGCGGCTGCGGCAACGTCTCTCCGCTTTGGTAATGTCCCGAGATACGATCAATCACCGGCCGTTCATAGACCCAGTTTTCCATAAACTGGCTGGGGAGTTCAACCGCGTCCCATTCGACATTCGAGATGCCCGAAGCCTCGTATTCGTCGACGCGGGTCAGCATATGCTGCAGGCCGTGGCCGAATTCGTGGAACAAGGTTTCCACCTCGGTGAAGGTCATGAGAGAAGGCCGCGGTGGCACCCCGTCGCCGGTCGAAATCACGGGCGGAGTACCATTGCAGATCAGATAAGCCACCGGTAGGATTGTCTTCCCTTCTGTAACTTCTCTCTGGCGGCAGACATCCATCCAGGCACCGCCGCGTTTTTCACCCGAGCGTGCGTACGGGTCGAGATAAAACCCCGCAATTTTCTTGCCGCTATTGTCAAAGACCTCAAAGAACCCGACATCGCCATGCCAAAGTGCCACCGGCGTTTCGGCCCGGCGGATTGTCACCGCGAAGAGTTTTTCGGCGAGTTCGAAGAGACCTTCGAGAACTTTAGGCAATGGAAAATAAGGGCGCAGCTCTTCATCGGTGAAACTGTAGAGTTTCTCGCGCCGGCGTTCGCTGTAAAAGGCCACGTCCCAGAGTTCGAGTGGGCCGCTTAGCCCGGTTTCTGCCGCGAAGGCAGCAAGAGATTCTATCTCTTTGTGAGCTTCGGGCCGCGCGACTTTCGCGAGCTCTGCAATCATTTCGCGTATGCGGGCGCTGTCGGGTGCCATCTTCGCCGCC
>JAFLED010000088.1 GCA_017302045.1 Spirochaetota bacterium | reverse complement strand
CAAACCTCTGACAGAGGCACCGCAGGTACTCGCAGCGGGTATTTTTAAAGATTACCTGCTAGCGTTTGAGCTGGTATCGTTGCTGCTGCTCGTTGCGGTCGTTGGCGCGATACTCATCGCCAAACGCAACCGCAGGACTCTGGAGTAAGGCTGATTATGGAAGAATTTCTCTCCGTACGTGAAATTGCCATTCTGGGCTTTATACTCTTTGCGATCGGCATCATTGGCATCGTCTCGCGCCGTAACCTCATCGTCGTATTGATGTCGGTTGAAATTGTACTCAACGCAGTGAACCTGCTCTTTGTCGTTTTTTCGCGGGGGTTTAACGATACTTCGGGGCAGATCATGGTCTTATTCGTGATGGCGGTTGCCGCGGCCGAAGCAGCCGTGGGTCTCGCGCTGGTCATTGCCCTGTTCAGAAACACACACTCTGTCATGACCGATAACATGGAGAATCTCAAAGACACATGAAAAGGGAATACATTCCTTATCTCCTTGTTCTGATTCCGTTACTGCCGCTTTTAGCGGCAATCGCGAATGCTTTCATCTTCGCCGTGGCAGATCGCGTCCAGAGCCAGAGGCTGCAATACTGGACAATACTTGTCTCCATCGCTGCGACGCTCCTGGCGCTGGGTGCGCATTTTTCCATCGTCACAATACATCCAACGCTCACAGGCGAAGGCGCGGCGACCATCATTGCGCCGGTTACCTGGCTGAACGTCTTCGGCGTGCGGCTCGATTGGGCCATTCGCCACGACGCGCTGACGACAATCATGGTGCCCGTGGTACTCTTTGTCGGGCTGATGGTGCAGATTTTCAGCGTGGGTTATCTCTCTGACCGTAAGCAAGATTACGCGCGTTATTTCGCATGGCTGAGTTTCTTCATGTTCAGCATGCTGTTTCTCGTCGTCGCCGCGAACATGTTCGTATTTTTTACGGGCTGGGAGGCTGTCGGGCTTTCTTCGTACAAACTGATCTCATTCTACATCGAAAAAGAAGCGGCACAAAAAGCCGGCAAAAAAGCTTTTATCATCAACCGCATCGGTGATGCCGCGCTGCTCATCGGCATGTTTGCGCTGTTTCGTGTCGCGAACACGGCAGATTTCCGCGAGATCGCCGTGATGTTCGCCAAAGGCAGCCTCGCGGGCGCCCACGCGAATTTTATCGCCCTGATGATTTTTATCGCGGCAACGGCTAAATCCGCACAGTTGCCGCTGTATACCTGGTTACCGGATGCGATGACAGGTCCTACCCCTGTTTCTGCCCTCATTCACGCCGCGACCATGGTGACCGCGGGCATATTTCTGATGCTGCGGCTTGAGCCCGTTCTTGTCATGGCACCCGAGGCATCACTCTTGATCGCCTGGACAGGCGGATTGACCGCGCTCATCGCTGCTTTTATCGCCGTCGCGCAGACTGACATCAAGAAAGTTCTCGCTTTTTCTACCGTATCGCAACTCGGGCTCATGGTTTTAGCGGTAGGTACGGGCTCTTATGCGGCGGCTTTCTTTCATCTTTTTACGCATGCATTTTTCAAGGCGATGCTGTTTCTCTCTGCAGGTGCGGTGATTACCTATCAACACCACGAACAGAATATCCGGCGCATGGGGGGTATGGCGAAACAGCGCCCATTGCTCGCAGTGCTCTTCTGGCTTGCTCTGGCGGCGCTGGCGGGTATACCTGGCCTTGCCGGTTTCTTCTCGAAAGACCATATTATCGCTGCCGCATTTTCTCTAAAGTACGGCGGTGTCATACTCGGAGGCATCGCTGTAACAGTATCGCTGCTGACGGCGTTCTACAGTTTTCGTCTCGGCATTCTGGTTTTTCATGGCCAGCCTGCTGCGCACGACGAGGCAAAACATGGCGAAGCAGAAGAACCCTCGGTTTCGTTTTATTTTCCGTTGATTATTCTGGCTATCCCGACGCTATTCGCCGGCTACGTGGGTGTTCCGGCGCTCTTGTCTGGTTACGAATCGCAGTTCTTCGAATTCATCGGTCGTAACCTGGCGGCGGCCCCCGATGAGTTCAGACAAACGTTACAGTATCACCTCGAACACAAAACCGAACTCGCCATCGTGGCCCTCGGCATTGCCGCGGCACTCTTGGGCGCGGTATCGGCCTTGGTTTATTACGGCATGCTACACCGCCGCCCCGTTGCCGAAGGCGCGTACCACCCGGCGGCGACACGGTTGAGCCTCAACAAACTCTATATCGACGAAATTTACCACTTCATATTTGTGAGTCCTTATAAAAAGATCGCCGAGAAAATCAGCGCGTGGGATTTCCGCGTGATACCCGCTATCTCAGACGGGTTGGGTTATTTAGTACAGGAAATCGGCGGGGCACTCGCACGCCTGCAAAACGGCGTTCTCGCGCACTATGCCGCCTATATGGTCGCAGGCATTTTATTTTTTCTCTTACTGATGCTGGGGACGCTATAAATGATCGGGATTACCATCGTTATTCCGCTGCTGTTCGGTTGCCTGATTCTGCTGCTTAAAGATGAATCCGGCAAACCAAGCCTGAAAAGCCGCAACGGCTGGCTCGCCGTCGCGGGTACTTTCAGCACCCTGGTGCCAGCCGTGCTGATTCTAAAGCGGTTTGCCGGGAGTTACGGTGGTCCGCAACTCCGTGAAGCCTGGTGGACGGCGAGCGGTACTGGAGTTAACCTCACTTTCGCCCTCGACGGCCTCTCGTTGCCCTTATTCATTTCAACAGCTTTTCTCTTCTTTATTGCGGCGTTGTTCTCGGTGAGCGCCATTGCCAAACAGGCTGAGGCAGGTATCACATTCAAACAGCCGAAGATCTTCTGGGGCATGTTGCTGCTGCTCGAGAGCCTCGTGCTCGCCATCTTTTCGGCCTGGAACTTCATCACGTTCTTCGCGTTTTGGGAACTCTTTCTCGTACCGCTCGTGGTCTTATTATGGCGTTATGGTTTAGAAGAACGGCGTAAGGCGGCATTGCAGTTTTTTATCTATACCTTCGCATCGTCGGCTTTCATGATTGCCGCATTCGCCGCGGTGATTTATTACACCCCCCGCATTGGCGGTGATTTTGATTTAAAGAGCAGCTTCGCTTCCGAAATTCAGATGATGGGTACTGAGAAACAACGCATCTTGTTTTTATTTTTCATGGCCGCGTTTCTCGTCAAGATGCCGGTTTTTCCCTTGCATGCCTGGTTGCCGCTGACGCACACACAGGCACCTCTGGGCACGTTGCTGCTTTCGGGTCTGTTTCTGAAGCTGGGTTCGTATGGTGTGCTGCGCTTTGTGACTCCGGGTTTTCAGGGCGTGCTGGTTGACTGGGGCTTTGGTTTTCTTGTGCTCGGTGTCATCTCTATGTTTTATGGCGCCTTTGCAGCGTACCGGCAAAAATCCTTTCGTTATGTCATTGCATACTCTTCGCTGGCGCACATGGGGCTGTTACTCACCGGCGCCCTGACGAAGAACGATTACGCTACCGCGGGTGCGATCATACAGAACGTGGGCCACAGTCTCGCCAACGCGTTGCTTTTCGTCGTTGTCTGCCTGCACCTCGTACGCGGCAAATCAGACCTGGTTTCAGAAATCAATCCGCCGAAAAGTTTTGTCTACTGGGCCGCATTTTCTATCGCGCTGTTTTCGGCAATCGGCGTGCCGGGAACCATCGGCTTCGTCGGCGAATTTCTGATGCTTTTCGGCCTTTCGTTCAGATCATGGCCGCTGACCATTGCGGCAACGCTGACGCTGGTCTTGAGCGCGGCTTATATGCTACGCCTCTTCCACAAAGTGCGCGCCCGGCAGGCGGATGTCACCTGGCGCCCCAACTGGATCGAACGCACCTGCATGGTCTTACTTTCAGCGGCGATTCTTTGGTTCGGCATACAGCCAAACACGACGGCTTCTTATGCGCGCGAAACCGCTAAGACGATCAACTCAGGGGTGAATAGTTTACCGTCGATACCCCAGACAGGGGCAGGGGCGCACCGATGACAATTTCATGGAACGATGTATTTGCAATGGCGCCCCAGGCAATACTTGTCCTGGGCGGAATCGGCGTACTCGTCAGCCAGATGATCTTAAGCGCTGGTAGAACGCGTGTCGCCTGGCAACTGACAGTGCTCACCCTCGTTCTTACAATTCTCGTCACAACACTGGGCCTCAGTAATCCCGAAGGCACAAAGACATTCTTGCCCCGGGCATTCATCGGCTATGAAAAGGTTCAGGCATTGAACGGTTCTTACAGTTATTCGTCGTTCAACGCAAATGCGATCGTGCTGTTTGCGGGATTAGCACTCTGCGCCGTTTTATTCATGCGAAAATCTCTCGAAAAGCTGAATCTTGATTTCGCAGAAAATTATTTTCTGATACTGATGAGCATTGCTGGTTACGCATATGCCGTATGCGCCGAAGATCTCGTTACGCTCTTCATCGGTATCGAGCTGGGTTCATTACCCACACTGATTTTAGTCGGACTCAATCGCGAGAGCAAAGCTTCCAACGAAGCCGCGCTGAAGTATCTTTTGCTTTCCGCATTTTCCATGGCATTCTTGCTGCTGGGGATTGCGCTGCTCTATGGTTCGAGCGCCACGATGAAATTGCGCGAGCTCAAAGAAATCGGCCCGCACTTTACACGCACGCGCGTGGTGACTCTCGGTTATATCTTCGTTTTTTCTGGCTTCTTTTTTAAGCTGGCAGCGTTTCCGCTGCACAGCTATGTCGCCGATGTCTATGAGGGAGCGACCACTGTTTTTACCGGTCTCATCGCCTCGCTCTCTAAAGTGGCGGCCGTACTCGTTTTGCTGAAAATCAACCTTGCGGTTCACGACGGTTATCGCCAGTACCTCGCGCCGGTGCTTACCAGCGTCGCTATTGGCTCGTTGCTTTTCGGGGCTTTTGCTTCGGTCTATGCGGGTAATATCAAACGCATTTTGGCCTATTCTTCGATCTCTCATGCGGGCTTCATGCTATGCTTTTTTATCGTTCCCGCCGGAACAGATTCGGCAATCATGGGAGCCATTAAGCAAGATGGCGGGTCTGCTCTGTTCATATACGCTATGGGATACGCAACCGCGGCGCTTCTGGCTTTCGGAACTCTTGCCTACGCAGAGAACACTGCCACAGACAGAGTTCTGACGCTGGATAACCTTGCCGGCCTTGGCCAGCGGGATAAATGGGCCGCCTGGGCTCTTGCTCTAAGCTTGCTTTCTTTCATGGGTATGCCGCCGCTCGCGGGTTTTTTCGGAAAGTTTTTCGTCTTCAAATATCTCGCCGTATCTAACAACCTTGCCGTCGCGGCTGCGGCGGGTGCCTCGGGAGCGATCTCGGTTTATGCGTATATCCGTATTATACGACCGCTGTTTTTTAGCGATACACCGTCAGAGGCAACCCCGCCGACCGGAGTTTTTGCTGGTGGCGAAGGCGCCCGGGTTTCGGTCGTCATTCTCATCGCCGCGCTGGGTTTTTTTGCGGTCTTCGCTTCATTTTTATATAATAACGGAATTCCGGCAATTCAGAAAATTTATTAAATCCAGAGGATAAAATGTTCCGAAAACTGAATCAACGTAAATACAGATTTTCCACGATGGGTATAGCCAACCTAACGATGTTTGTATTCCTGATCGGCGTCGCATTCTCGCCGTTTGCGGGCACCTGCGGCGGTGGCTCCATCGCCGAAGCGGCGACCGATAACCCTCTGCTGAAATCAGAAGCCGTCGGTATCGCTATGAAATTTCAGGATGCAATCCGTGAGATATATAAAGAGGTGAATCCGGCAGTTATCCGCATTGAAACAGAACAGACGGTCGAAGTGAACCACCCGTTTTTCAACGATCCGATGTTCCGGCGTTTTTTCCAGGTACCTGAAGGTCAGCAGAAACAGAAACGCGCAGGGCTCGGCTCGGGATTCATTATTTCGCCCGATGGTTTCGCCGTCACGAACCACCACGTCGTGCAGCGCGTAGATAAAATTACCGTTAAACTCACCAATGGAAAAGAATACCAGGCAAAGCTCATCGGCTCTGATCCGAACTCGGATATTGCGCTCATCAAGATCGAAGGCGCTAAAAACCTGAAAACCGCGCATCTCGGCGACTCGGATAAGATCGAGGTCGGTGATTTTGCACTGGCGATTGGAAATCCCTTTGGTCTGCAATCCACTTTAACAACGGGAATCATTTCATCGAAAGGCCAGGATGTGAATTCGGCCGACGGGGTGAGCCGCATCCAGACCGACGCATCGATTAACCCCGGTAATTCGGGTGGCCCGCTGCTCAATGTGCGCGGCGAAGTCATCGGTATCAACCAGATGATCTATTCGCAATCGGGTGGCAGTGTGGGCATCGGCTTTGCAATCCCGATCAACCACGCAAAACATATTATCGACAAACTTAAATCGGGTAAAAAAATCCGCCAGGGTTATATCGGTGTCTCTGTCGACCCCGAAGTTACCGAAGAAAAACTGAAACTTCTGGGCGTGCCCGGCAAGACCGGCATTATTGTCGCACAAGTCGTTATTGGTTCGCCGGCGTTTAAAGCAGGCATCACCGCTAACGATTTTATCACGCAAGTCGACGGTAAACCGGCGGATAAATTCTCGGTGCTCAAAGCCAGCGTACTGCAAAAAGGCGTCGGCGGTGAAATCGAAATCAAACTTTTTCGCCAGGGCAAAGAAATGACTGTGACGGTCAAAGTTGCCGAGGCGCCGCAGCAACAACCGCAGCAATAATGGCGCTGTCGGTGCGACACGAGGTCGCCGGGTGAGCGTCTGGCACGGAGGCCATCCGTGACGCCCACCGGCGCGACACGAGGTCGCCAGGTGAGCGTCTGGCACGGAGGCCATCCGTGACGCTCACGGTCGACGTCGGTAACTCGCACACCGTCGTCGGACTCTGGAAAGGCGGCGGTCTTACGCAGACGCTGCGCCTCTCGACAGATGCAAAACGCACGGCCGACGAGTGGCGCATTCTGCTAAACGCCTGGCTGAAAGACAGCCGCGTAGAGGGCAAAATCTCCCGCGCTGCATTCTGTTCTGTCGTGCCGGCCGCGAGCTCGGCACTGGGCGACGCCATTATCGCGATGGGAGTGAAATCGCCGCTTTGGTTATCCGCCGATATCAAACTTAATTTTGGCTTTAATTATCCCCAACCGCAGACCCTCGGGGCAGACCGCATTGCTGATCTCATAGCCGCAAAACACTTTTTCGGCGAAAATTGCATTGCTGTCGATTTTGGTACCGCGATTACTTTTTCGGTTCTGACCGACGGTAAGTTCCAGGGCGGTGTTATTGCACCAGGGATCACCTCTTCACTCGAGGCGCTGTTCAGCTCTACCGCAAAACTACCCAAAATCGCCTTTCACCAGACCAAGAGCGGGCTTGGGAAATCGACGGGCGAATCCATCGAGATCGGCGCTTTTGTCGGCTGGCGCGGCGTAGTGCGTGAGATTCTTGCGGAGATCAAGCGCGAGCTGCCGCTCAATGGGGCTAACCACAAGGTCGTCGCGACAGGCGGTATTTCCGAGAGCCTCGATTTCGCACCCGACTTTTTCGACGTCGTCGACAAGAACCTGACACTGAAAGGGCTTTACCTCGCGGCAGAAGAAACGCTCTGAACCCGCGACCATGAAGCTGCGCGCGCCCCGCATTTTTACGCTCGATGTTTACCTGCTGCGGCATTTTTTGCCCTCGCTCGCGGTAGCCTGTGCGTTTTTTACCTTTATCGTCCTGGTTTTTTTTCTCAAAGAAACCATCAAACACGCCGTTGAGAAGAATCTCGATTTTTGGGTGATTCTCGAACTCTGCTGGTACGCGCTCGGCTGGACTCTGACCCTGACAATACCGATGGCGTTCTTGCTTTCGACAATTCTGACCGTAGGCTCGCTCAATGCCGATTCTGAAATCATCGCGATGCGCGCCGGAGGCATCACTTACCCGCGCATTTTACGCCCCTTTCTCGCCGTCGCCGTCGTCTGCTGCGCTTTTTTGATCTGGTTTTCGAATTACGTCGTTCCCGCGTTTGCCGACAACATGGAGAATATGCGTAACTTTATTCTGACCACCGACCCGATCGCGGCGATACAACCGGGACAGTTCATTACCCTCGACAAACGCGAGAGCATCGTCCGTAAAATCTATATCGAAAAATCGGTGAAGAACAAGCTTATGCCCGGCGAAACTCTCGAAAATATTCAGGTACGCAAGATCGGCCATGTCGGCAAGATCAGACAACTCAGCGAAATCATTATTGCCAAAGAAGGCCGCAAGATTCTAAAACAGACAACGCAGGGCGAGTGGGTTAAGGCGCTGCGTCTTACTAAAGGTTACTTGTTTAGCACGAGCAACGACGGCACCTTTCAGCGCATCGATTTTTCGAACGGCATGTTCGACCTCAACATCCAGGAACCAGAAAAAATCAAGAAGATGAAAAAAATCGACGACATGGGTTCGCTGACCCTGCCGCAGCTCATGGCGAGTTTCGAAATCATCAAATCTTACCCAGACGCCGAGAATCTGGCGCGCAAAGCACAGCTCGAAATACACAAACGATTCGCACTCGCTCTGTCGGTAATCGTTTTTGTGCTTATGGGATTTCCACTCGCTATTGTTAACCGCCGCAGCGGTAAAGGCATGGGACTCGGTGTCTCGGTATTATTCATATTCGCCTATTTTGCTCTGTTTTTATCGGCGGGAACCTTCTCCATCGATAAAAAGCTGGTGCCGCCGTGGTTCGCAGCGCATGCTGCGAACATTCTTTTGGGCTCGGCAGCCGCGATTTTTTCACTGCGCAGGCTGGCTGAATTTTCTTTCAGGCGAGCGCTCGGCATCTCAAAGCCACCTGCTTAAACTGTCTCTCTGCCTGAGAGTTAACCCGAGTGCATGGCAATCATGCGCGCAAAACTGGTATACCCCGGTGAATTCTGTTTCGTAAATTCTACGCCGTACTTGAAGGCAGCGCCCGCTGCTTCTGCGGCGTCGTGACGGCGCCAGCGTATCTCTCCGCGCAAATCGATAATTTTGTCGGGATGATCTTCTGCAACCACCCAGACCGACATGGTTTGATTTTCGCGGTATTCCATATACGACTGGAAAGACAGACCACTCTGCGAAATATCGATAAGAAAGGGCGATTCGAATAATTCAGGCGTACCCAATTCGGGATTAAACGCCGAGATCCAGATCTGGCTGATGCCCGTCTTACGCGGGTTCTTGCGCCGGTCGCGCTGCGGCTGGTCGAAGAAAGTGAGAATTTTCTCGCGCAGCGCCCGGCGGGGTACGGGTTTTTGCACCAGATACGCAATTTCATTCAGAATCGCCGAATCGAGAATGCCGGGTGCCTGCGGATCGTAGAGCATGAAAATGGGCACATCGGGATACGCGGCGCGAAACCCGGCAAGAGCCGCACGAAAACCATCGTCGAGAGCCGCCGGCGAAAAAACCGCAAGTTCGATCGGCGGCTTCTCGGCTTCAAGCGCCGCAGCACCGACCACGATCGCCCCCAGGGTTCTCAACAGAGATTCGGGTTGTGCATCGGCGTTTTGAAAGACATAGACGTGCCGGCCGGCGAGAGGACGGAAACGAAACTGGGCGAGGGCTTTTTCGAGGTTCGACTGCGTGAACGGTTTTTCGAGCAGGTGATCCGTCGCAGAGAGTACTCCGCCTTCGATTTTGCCGCGGTCGATAAATTCATGCAATAACAGCACGCGCAGAGAACCATAGTCGTTCTTGAGACGCGGCAGCTTGACCGCAAGACCGGCCGCAGGGGAATAATGCACAACCAGAACGTTTTCAGTATCTTCGGGAGGCCTCAGCTCGTCGAGCCGCGGCACAGCAGTCACTTGGGCGCCACGCGCGCCCATATATGCGGCGAGTGCGCGCGTAACGATATCGCTCTCGCCATGGAGAAAAAACTGCGTATCGGCCAGGGGGTGTTGCGCCATAAGGTTCGGTTCCCCCCTTTAAGAGGGATGTCAGTTCATTTTCAGGGCGCTGCGCACCGAAGAGATAAGACGGTCTTCGGTAAACGGCTTGATAATAAAATCATGCGCGCCCGCAGCGACGGCTTCTTTAATGAAGCGACTTTCACCCAGCGCCGAGACAACGATCACTTTGGCCTCGGGTACGGCCTTTTTGACCTGTTTTGTCGCTTCGATGCCACCTAAGGTTTTCATCGATAAATCCATCGTAATCAGGTCGGGCCTGAGATTTTCGGCGAGGGCAACGACTTCACTGCCGTCTGAGGCCTCGCCGGTAACTTCGAATCCCTTCGATTCCAGGTGTCTGCGGATCACCTGACGCATATAGCCCGAATCATCTACAATAAGCACTTTCTTCTTATCCGACATAATACAACGGACGAAGGAAAACGCCTGTTTACGACTTGGGTTTACGATTTTTTATCGCGATCCAGATTTCCGGGAAATAGGCCCCGATAATGATCAGCGCGAGACCGATAAACGTGGGCGTCTGGAACAGGCTGCGCTCGGTCACCCCGCCCGGGCCAAACTTAAAAGAACCGCGGTCGAGGGCGATAAAGTTAATGCTGAGCGCCCAGCCAATAACCATGAATACCAGGCCCAACAGGTGAGCGAATAAATACGTTTTAATTTTCTGCCACATGAAAGTAGGATTTCTTTCACAGCTCTTCTCTGCAAGCGAAATTGACCCTGCGCTCTGCCCTTTGTGACATAACGGGTCAAAGCATATTCCATTTCGACTTGACCCGCCAACGGCGCGGCCGGGCATCCGCCATGCTCCCGGTAAAAGTGATCCATTTGGTGAAACGTGTCGAACAAATCGACCGTGAGATCGCCGAATTACACCAGCTGGTCGACGGTATCGACACGGGCCGTTCGTATCGCAACACGATGAAGATCGCTGCGGAGCAACAGATCAACAATCTCGTGGGCGAAAAAGTTAAACTCATGGAACTCAAGATCGAGAACCCACCGGATTTTCTTACGAAACACGTTTTCGAGAGCGAAGAGAAAAAAGCCCCGCAACCGCGCATTGCGCTCGATGCTTTGCTCGGCGCGTCGACCTCTACCTACAGCGTGCACCGCGAAGTACAGCTGAACGAAGAAGTGCTGCCCCAGACAAATAACCCGCTCAAGAATTTTACGCGTATGATGAACGTCGACGAAATTCTGCCGCGTGGCGCATCCGATGCGCAAATAAAACCGCGACGTAGCGAGAAAGCGCCGGCAAAAACGCGCGCCGAGATTCTGCGCGACCTGCCCCCCTTGCAGTATTAACTTCACGGCGGATGTCCCCCGTTCTCAGAATCGGTTTCGCCGCAGCGGCGCTGCTTTTCGCCCACCCGGCATTCGCCGCGCCGTATAAAAAAGGCGAAAAGCTCAATACGTTTTTTCGTATCAGCTCGGCGCCACCCGTAGAATTTCTCGCGAAGTATGGCATCCCCCTTTCTGATCTTCTCTCCGGCGCAGCGGCTTCTGCCGGGCCGAATCAACAAATCGAACCTTTGCTGAAAGCTCTGAAACCAGGCGATTTTCCCTTTGCCTTTTTTTACACGAACGAGACCATGTTCTCGCGGCGTTTTCCCGGTTTCTTTGGGTTAAAGATCGACAGCGTTCCGTGGATGGCCATCATTCGCGCAGGCGTTGAGAACAACGGCAAGACAAAGGCACGAATCCGCGACCGGTTCTATGCCGTGCCGCGTGAAGACCTTGTCATGGAGATTCTGCCCGACGGCATTCTGCTGCTCCCCGCCGAAGAGGCCAATACCTTACCCGAAGTTAAATCGCTGCAACAGCTGCACGACGCCATTGTTGCCGATATGGGCATCCGTCTTGATCAGGACGCCTTTATAGAATACCATGAGCAGTCGGCGTATTCAGACCTTACAGCGCGGCTCACCGCTTTTTTATCGGCGCGTGGCAATAAAAAGCAAACCGCCCTGGTGCAAAACATTTTGACCCGGATGCTCAAGAATCCCTTCTTAAAGGCGATACTCAGCACAAAACAGACATCGGCGCGTTTCGATCTGAAGGACGGCATCACGATGACATCGGAGTACACGTTGGGTGATCCGACGCATAGAGACCCGTTCATAAAATCGCTTTCATCGCTGCAGGTGTTGGGCAGTATCGCCACAACCATGGGAATGGCAGCCTGGGAAGCGCAGTCCGGTAACACGCGACTCAAGAACGAAAACATGCGCACCGCGATGGACTTGTTCCAGAAATTTTCCGATTCTTTCGAAAAGATACGGATTGAAGAACGCGCCGAACGCATTCGTATGACGTGGCAATTTGTGAACGGCAAAGATCTTATTCCCGCGATGGAGCTTGCGCGCAAGATGATCGACAAACGCAAGTTAGAAGCGGTTGAACTGGCTCGCACAGAGGCTTTGCGCGACGATGCCTGTGCGGCTTTACAACAAAACGATAAGGCAAAATTCCGCAGCAAAATAGAAGCGTATGCAAAGGCATTGCCCGACGACGAGTATAAAATCTGGCGCATTCGGCAAAGCTGTGCCGACGGCACAGGCATCTTACTCGCCGCACTGGAATTCGGCGGCGAAGAGAGCTTTCTCACTCTGGTGAAACGCCTCAAATACCATGTCGGCGGTATGCCGATGGTAAACGCAAAAGGAAAAGGCTATCTGCATATCGCCACTGAGCGCCGTTATGAAAAGGCGTTACGGCAAATACTCGGCGACGGCATCGTCGCCAATGCGCCCGATGCTTCGGGCAAGACGCCCCTGATCTATGCGATCGAGGCCAAGAACGCCGATTTTGTGAAATTGATGCTTGATAAAGGTGTGCTTATCACTGATATGGAGAATCCGGCGCTTGCGAAAAAAACCCAGGCGGCGGCTGAAGCCTCGGGCAACCGCGAAATACGCGAACTCGTCGATGCCGTTTTGAAACGCGAAAAGGCACT
>JAFLED010000087.1:4992-12880 GCA_017302045.1 Spirochaetota bacterium | reverse complement strand
TCTTGAGTTCGTTGTTAGCGAGGTGGGTGTAAATCTGCGTTGTAGCGATATCCATATGGCCCAGAAGTTCCTGCACGGCGCGCAGGTCGGCCTTATTCTGCAGCAGGTGTGTGGCAAACGAATGGCGCAGCGTATGCGGCGTGATATTGCGACCGATACCCGCGCGCTTCATATAACGTTTCAGCAGCCGCCACGCGCTTTTGCGCGACAGCGCGCCGCCCTTTTTAGAGACGAAGACATATTCCGATTCGTACTGGTTGAGAATTTCGGCGCGCGCCTTGTCGATGTACTGATCGAGAAGACGCGAGGCCACTTCGCCATAAGGCACGAGGCGCTCGCGGCCGCCCTTGCCCTTAATCGTAAGAACCTGGTTCTCGCGGTCGACATCGGGCAACAACAGCATACAAGCCTCTGAAATACGAAGACCGGCAGAATACAAAAATTCGAACATGGTCTTGTCCCTGAGTTCGAGCAGGTTCTCTTCCCGAAACGCCGCGAAGAGTTTACGGATTTCATCCTGCGATAAAAAATCGGGGAGCGCCTTTTCGATTTTCGGCGCCTCGATCATCTGCATGGGATTCGTTTCAATCAGCTTACGGTTTTCGAGATAACCGTAAAACTGGCGCAGCGAAGCGACGACACGCGCGCGGGTGCGGCTCGACAGTTTTTTACGCGATTCTTCGCGCAAAAAGTTCGCGATATCTTTTTGCGAACCGGCCTGCAGCTGTTTCTTTTCTTTTGTCAGAAACTTTTCGAGCTTCTGAACGTCTGAAATATAAGAGAAGATGCTGTTCTCCGAGAGGCCCCGTTCAAGACTCAGGTACTCCTTGAAGTTGGATACAAAGTTACGTTTGGCGGCCATTATAATAGATTTTCGACGGATAGAATTTTTATTTTGATACATTTTTTATTATGTCGCGCGCTGCACGCCCGGAAGCGACATAATACGGCGTTTTCGCAGGGGATAGCTTCTGGCAGCCGCTAGTTTTTGCCGCGCGGGCAGCGGAGTTTCAGCCATGAACAGGCGAAACGAAAGGTATCTTTGGTGCGGGTTATTTTGACGGGGCTTTTGCGATCGGGCGTGAACGCGATCGCCAGCGTCTGCATGTCGGGCCGGTCTGGTAAAAAGCCATGCGTATGGCCGGTTGCGTCTGGCAGAAAAACTTCTTTATTCCAGGCAGCGCTCATCAGCACATTGGCGCGGCCCACGAGAAAGAGTTTAGCTTTGGCATCAAAACCGCGCCTGAGTCGCGGGAAATCCTCATGGTCTCGAGTAATCACCTCGATGTCAGGGCATTGCTGCGTTAAGAGTTCAGAGAACTCCCGGGTCTTGAAATCCGGCGCCTGACCATGCGGCACCAGGCGCGCGACACCGCCGGCGGTGTCGAAAGCGTATGTCCAGCGCTGTTTTGCGGGCTCAATATAGCCCATGTTCTTTAGAATCGCATTGGGATGGCATTTGCCCCGAAAGGTCATAAAACCATGGTCTGACACAAGCAGCACCGCCGTGCGCTCGCGGCTTTTGTGTTTTTCGGTTTCCCTCAGAAACTGCTCTAACTCGCGCCCGAGAAAATCGAGATGTGCGAATGCCGGGGCAGAATAAGCGCCATTGCCGTGTTCGATTGTATCGAGACCGGGATTATAGAGCAGCATGAGGTCGGGTTTCTTTTTATGCCAGATATACTTACCTGCACGAATGCGCTCCGCATCGCCCACATGTTCGTTGAGCGCCGCGCGTGCGTGGATTTCTATTTCCCGGTGGAGACCCGGTGTGGTCAGTACGCGCATCATTTTTAACTCTTCAGGCCCCTTCGCGCGGTCGAATTGCGGAATGTGATACCGTATGCGCCCCGCGGGTAACATCGTCACAGGCCACATGATGTTCGCCGCGCTTTTGCCCTGCTCGCGCACTATATCCCAGAGAGGTTTGGTTTTGATATCTTCGCTATACCATGTCCAACCGTCTTTCGACAGGTTAAACGGGTCTACCGGGTGGTTCGAATAAAGTTGGTGCGCTGCGGTTTCGCTGCCCGTTACCATCGCCGTATGCGCGGGGTAAGTCACCGACGGAATCGTCGTCTCGACAGGAGCGAAAACCTTGCCGCGCCTTAGCAAACGTCGCCAGACCGCGCTCTCCTGAAATTGCGGATTCGTCAGATACCCGGCAGCAAAGCCGTCGATCGACCAGATGACGAGGCGGTGGCGCTTTGCATCTGCACCCGTTAGCAACGCGGACAGGCAGAATAACGATACGAAGAGCTTCATGAGTTATCGGAACGATTATCGTTCTCGTAATGTTGTTCCCGTAGCAAATCTTGCTCCTGCTCACGGTGCAGGCTATAATCCTGCTTGTCGATAATCGCGAGAAATTCGCGGCGCAAAATTTTTGCCTGTTTCAGGCTTTGTGCACGACGTATACGGGCCTCATAATCCCGCGCGAAGGCCGCATTCTCCGGGTCTTTCGCATTATCGAAACGATCGGCATAACGGCCGATTTCCTCTGCGATTTCGGCGATCTCTGAAGCCTCATCGCTCAAACCGAATAAGCGTGCAAAAAATCCCATTATCCATCCTCGCGCCGGGCAGCAAAGTAGCGTACCGCCCAGTCATGTAAAGCGCCTTTGCGGCGCCAGAGCCAAAGCCCGGTTTCACTGCGCACGAGGTCGCGGGCCGGGTCGAAGCCAAACGCCGCGAGTTCGCGGTTGCGGTCGACATAACGCCGGTGTTCGGTCTCCCCATGCCAGAGATGCAGAAGCCTGCCCGGTACATAGCCGATGCGGGCGCGCACCGCGGGATAAATACTGCGTGCCCAGGCCTTAAAGTGGGCAATGTGTTTTTCATTATCACCCAAAATACGGCGTATACAGGTCGAATCAAAATCACCCGCAAAGGCATGCGCCATCGCGTGGTCTCCCGAACCAGCGATCATTGCATCGTAGAGACCATGCGCGTCGAGCAGCGAACGGCGCGCGGCCCAGACAAAACCCGTATGCCCATGCGCGGCAAAGTTACCTTTCAGCAACAACTGCGGATTATCCGCGTAAATGCCGGCAAAGCCGTCATAGTGTTCGGCGCCCTTCACATAACGCCGCACGCCCCGCGGCAGGCGCACCGCAATATCATAAGGCTGCACTACGGGATAGCGGTTCAGAAGCCGCGCCGTTAAGGCAAACCAGCGCGGATTTTCCAGATAAACGTCGGCGTCGCACCAGATAATACCGGCATATTTTTGCGGCAACCGGCGGATGAGCAGGTTGAGTAATGATTCTTTTTGCCACAGCACCGCCTCGCATTCTACACTGAGTACATTTTCGTGGCGGCTTAACGCGGATTTCTGCCCCGGGAAAAGCGCTTCGACTGTATATAGCGGCACACCCTGCTTCTTCAGCCGCGCCGCAAACAAATCAAAGTTGCGGCGGCGCGACTCGTAGCCGAGCGCGTTAAAATAACAAGTGATCACCGCGGATTTCAAACCGCGACAAACTACCTGTCTTTGCGCAGGGCAAGATAGAGACTATAGAAAAAGAATACCGTCACCGCAGTGACCGAAACCGTCATTACGATCCAGCCGGCGGTCGTCATGCTGCGCTCCCCGCCGTACCTTTTTTCCAGTTGAGTACGGCAAAGTGCGTGAGCACCAGAAAGAGCGCGAGAGCGCCGAAGAGAAAAATCACCGAGATCTGCGTCACGGGATTCGACTGCATCTTCGCCCACTGTTCGGGTAGTTTCTGAATACACCAGAAAACGAAGACCGTGCCCAAAAATGCGGGGCAGACATACTTTATGACCACTGGCAGAAATTTAGGGATACGCATGCGCGAACCTTCTGCAGCTTCTTTTAGCACATTCTCGACACCAAAGAGCCAGCCGGCGACGACGACCTGAAAGAGCGCGAGTACGAAAATGAAGAACGTGCCCGCCCAGAAGTCCATGGTGTCGAGAGCTTCGAGACCGGCGGAATAATATGCCACGAAGAGCGATCCCACTAAGGTAATCACCAGCAACACGGCCGAACTTTTCTTGCGGTTGAGATTTAACCCCTCTTCAAGAAAAGCAATGCCGGGCTGCACCATTGAGACAGAGCTCGTGATCGCAGCGATGAACAGCAGAAAGAACCATATGCTGCCGAAAAACTGCCCGAACGGCATATGCGCGAAAACCGCAGGCAGCGAAACAAAACCGAGACCGAAGGTGCCGCCGATGCCCGCCGCGCCGAGAAACACAAACGCCGCCGGTACCGTGATGAGACCGCCCAGGCCCACCTCGGCGAATTCATTGCCTGCGGCGGCGGTGGTTGCCGACAGCATGATGTCGTCTTTTTTATTCAGGTAACTCGCGTAATTGATAATGACACCGAAGCCTACCGAGAGCGAGAAGAAGATTTGTCCCGCAGCGTCCATCCACAGCTGCGCATTAGCCAGCGAGGTTAAAATACCTTGCTGCGGTGGATTCCATAAGTGCCCAAGGCCATTGAGTACATTACGTTCGGGATATGCCGGGTTCGGTGTGCCCAACGTCATCACACGCACAAGCACGATGAGCGCAATGACGAGCAGAATCGGCATACCCCAGCGGCTGATGCGTTCAATGCCCGCAATGCCGCGGTAAACAAAGAAGAAATTTAAGACATAACAGACGAGAAGAGAAATTAAGGCGGGTGAAAAATTATGGAACAAAACGCCATTACCGCCCGACCCGGTGAAACTTTCAAAAAAGCCCTTGTAAGCCGCCACGTCGGTTCCGAGATTAAGGGCACCGGTGATAAATCCCCATGCATAATAGAGGCACCACGCTTCGATAAAAACATAATACATGTAGATACCGACCGGCACGATAAGGCCGAGAACCCCCAGGTACGGGGCGGCCTTATTCGACCAAAGCGTTCTGAAAATGCCTGGCGCGCTGTGAAAACCGCGTGTGCCGCCATAGCGCGCGATCGCCCATTCGATATAAGCGATCGGTAACCCTAAAAGCAAAAATGCAGTAAAATAAGGGATCATGAATGTGCCGCCGCCGTATTTGGCGGCAAGGCCCGGGAAACGCAGAAAGTTACCGAGCCCAACGGCAGAGCCCGTCACGGCGAGAATTATTCCGAGGCGGCTACCCCACGCATCCTTGTTCGACATTTTTTGTGTTTTGTTTTTCCAGCCGCACGGTCAAGTCAAAGAGCGCGCGGCGGTGCACGCAATCTCCTTTACGATGCAGTGGAGTGCCCCGGCATGACGGGTCTTTATGGCGGGGCGCATCGCGACACTTTGGGAAAAATACCTGACTTCGGGCCAGCGCCATTTCTCTACGGCTACAGAAATCAAACTGAACCGCGTACTGAACCTTTTGCTTTCGCTGCCGTTTCTGGCGAATGCGTTTCTGATCGTCGTCGAACTGATTATTTTCTATCTGCTGCTGCGGCAAGACTACAACCGTTACATCGGTTATTTTTTTCCTTTCGCGATCGCCAATACCGTCTTCACTTTCCTGATCATCGCCATCATCTGGGTTAAGAACCGTACCGGATCGTTCCGTGTCACCTACCTGAGCACGCTGACCTACACCTGCTATTGCGTACTACTTTCTTTTTACCTCGGCGAGAAGATTCACTTCGAGATGATTTTGTTCAGCGTGCTCCCGGTTGTTTTTATCATCTATGAATTCGGCATGTGGTTCGACATCTTCGTGCACACTGCCATTATGGTTGCGGGTTTCGTCGCCTGCCTGGGTTCATATAAATACGCGGCTCCGCTCTACCCTATTCCCGCGGATATCGCCGAGATCGGCGGCTATCTCTGCTGGTTCGTCGCTTTTGGCCTGCTGTTTATTTATTCGGTTTATAACTGGAAGCAGGTGCACTTAACCGAACGTTTGCTCGCACGCGAGAAAAACCAGACACAGGAACTCCTCAACGAAACGATCCCTAAGCTCGAAATGGCAGAAGCAAAGTACCGCCACCTCGTCGACGATTCGAGCGATATGATTTTCCAGATGAACCCTGCGGGCGAGCTACTGAGCATGAACAAAACCGCACGCACGCTGCTCGGCTTTAATCCCGAAGAGATGGTCGGGCAAAAACTGTATGATTTCATACCCGACGGCCTCGAAGGCGACCCGAACCTCAACCGCGGCATCGTGCGCGAGCACATGCGCGCCCTGGACGAAGGCAATAAGCTCGTGACGTTTCGCACGACGCTGCGCAAGAAACACATGTACGAACCGGTGGATGTCCAGGTTACCCTGCAAAAACCCGATGTCGCCGACTCGGCAGAACTCATCGGCAAAATCTCGCGCATCGAACAGGATATCTCGCAGCGTTTCCTTGAAAAAGAAAAAGGCCGCTATATCATTGCGAACAATGTGACGCAGGCCGAGATCTTAAGCCAGAAACTCACCGAACGCCTGGCGCGCTTTTTCACCCCGGCGGTCGTCAATACCATACGTATCTGTTTTCGTGAAATTCTCGTCAACGCGATCGAGCACGGCAACCTCGGCATCACCTTCGAAGAAAAAACGCGCGCCATCGAAAAATCGGATTACATGGAGTTTCTGCTGGCGCGGCAGAAAGAGAGCAAATACGCTTCGCGCCGCGTCTACATCGACTACCTTATCAACGGCCGCGCACTGATGTTCCGCGTGACAGACGAAGGCGACGGGTTCGACCATACAACGTTTCTCGAACGCGCGAAGAGCGACCCGTACCTCGCGATGCTCGAACACGGCCGCGGCATCATCATGACACGCAATGTTTTCGACACTGTCACCTTCAATGAAAAAGGCAATCAGGTCATACTGACAAAGAGAATACCCCGATGATTTTCACGAAAAAGAAGAAAAAAGAAGATCCGACGCGTATGGCGTCGGAGAATAAAGAATGGTACGACGTGCGCGAGACGCCCGATATCATACTGATCGGCGCGGGCATCATGAGCGCGACGCTCGCGATGATGCTGAAAGAACTCGAACCTAACCTGACCATCGCCGTCTTCGAACGCCTCGGTGAAGCCGCGCGCGAAAGCTCTGACGCGTGGAACAACGCGGGCACCGGGCATTCGGCGCTCTGCGAGCTGAACTATACCCCGGAGAAAAAGAAAGGTGTGGTAGATTGTTCGAAGGCAATGAAAATCGCATCTCAGTTTGAGGTATCGAAACAGTTTTGGGCGCATCTTGTGCATAAGGGTTACCTGAAAAACCCGGAGAGGTTTATCCGCCGGGTGCCGCACCTGAGTTTTGTCTGGGGCGACGAGAATATCGCGTTTCTGAAACGGCGGCATGCCGGCCTCACCAAGAGCCCGCTTTTCAAAGGCATGAAGTTTACGACCAGCGCAACTGAAATCAAAAAATGGGCGCCGCTCATCATGGCGGGGCGCGACCCCAAACAAAAAGTCGCCGCGACCCGCGTGGAATATGGCACCGACGTCAACTTCGGCAATCTCACGCGTAGTTTATTCGAATATCTCGATAACCGCGCCGGCATCACCGTGTATTATAATCACGAGGTGCGCGACCTGCACCGCGACAAAAACGGCCAGTGGAATATGACCGTGGTCAATCTGAAGAAAAAGAAAAAATTCCATGTCGATTCGAACTTTGTTTTCATCGGCGCGGGTGGCGGCGCACTGCCGCTCCTGGAAAAATCGGACATCAAAGAAGCGAAGGGTTATGGCGGCTTTCCCGTCAGCGGGCAATGGCTGCGTTGCAAGAACCGCGCGATCGTGGAAAAACACGAAGCGAAAGTTTATGGTAAGGCTTCGGTAGGCACCCCGCCGATGTCGGTACCGCATTTCGACACGCGTTATATCGACGGCAAAAAAGAGCTGCTGTTCGGGCCCTATGCCGGGTTTTCAACAAAGTTCACGAAAAAGGGGTCTTATCTCGACCTCATGAAATCGCTGGGTTT
>JAFLED010000087.1:0-4982 GCA_017302045.1 Spirochaetota bacterium | reverse complement strand
ATATCGTACCGATGATCGCGGCTGGCCTGCACAACATCTCGCTGACTAAATATCTGATTCAGCAGGCAACCCAGTCGCATGAAGAACGCATGAACGCGCTGCGCGAATTCATGCCCGAAGCGAAAAACGAAGACTGGGAACTTCTCGTCGCAGGCCAGCGAGTGCAGGTGATCCGCGCCGACGAAGAAGAAGGTGGCGTGCTCGAATTTGGCACAGAAATCATCGCCGCGCATGACAGCTCGCTCGTCGCGTTACTCGGCGCCTCACCCGGGGCCTCGACGTCGGTTTCGATCGCGTTCGATATCTTATCGAAGTGTTTTGAAAGCAACATGAAATCACGGGCATGGAAAAAGAAACTCAGCCATATGATACCAACGTATGGCAAATCGCTCGAGAAGAACGCGGCGCTGGTCGCAAAAACGCGCAAACATTCGGCGAAGTACCTGAAGCTTAAATAACTTTATTTGCCCAATGGCGGATAGCCCTCGCGGCGCGGCGCATGGCGCCGTAAAACTCGGGTGCATCGACGTCTTCGCCCTGTTCGGTGATTTTGAGAATGAGCGCCTGCGCGTTCAGCGCGACAATCTCTTTGGCAAAACCGAGACTCTTGAATTCGGCGTCGTTACGGTTGAGCTTTTCAATCTGCGCCGCCGCCGGGTTTTTCTCGCGCGCAAGCTTTTCATTCTCGTGCATGAGTTTCTGAACCTGGCTCAAACGGCCCAACAGGTCGCCGGCGGGTTTTATGGTACCCGTAACGCGTATCGCGACCGCAGGCGCTTCTTGCGGGGTGACTCCCTGAAGAGCTTCGGCAAGGGGCAGATGCTCGAAGCCGTTGAGGCGCGCGCCATCGGCGGTCGCATTGACCAGCCGTATTTTCTGTTTATTGGTATCGGCTGCGCGCGCTTCAAACCAGTCGTGAAAGATTTTCAGCTTACCGTTCGTGCGCACCTTTTCCTGGCGAATGCCGCGCTGCCAGACGACCGGCATCGCCTTCATCTGCGCCAGGTTGTGCTGTTCCATCGTTCTGAGGCGATGAGAGCGCGCATAGACCTGAGCCTCGAGCACCGCGCCTTTCGTATGCGCCTGCCGGTTGCTGAAAGAGAGATCCTGACCGACCAGAATCAGTCGCCCCTGCCCCGCGCTGCGGCGGTAGAGCCACGCTACCGCGACGTCGAACGCATTTGTCGAAACGGAACCGCCATGCGCGACATCGCCGCGATCTTCGAGGCGAAAATGTGTATCGGCGAGAAAAACATTGTTCCAGAACAGAGTCTGCGCACCGCAATGCTGCACGAAGCGCGGTATCGCGGGACAAACAACCGGATCCATCACCCAGACAGACTTTGCCGCCGCGGCGCTCTGCGCGAAGAAATGATTCAGCCACTGCGGGTCGGCGGAGAAAACGAAATCGGGGTAAACACCCGCCTTTGCGAGCGGAATCAGCGCCGTGTCGGCCGCGAACAGAATATACAATTTGCGGTTTTGTTTCAGATCGGCATACGATTCGGCGAGTGAGGGCCCTGCACCGGCCAGCACGATCGCCTCGGGCGGATGGACATCCCAGATCGTTTTCATACTCCCGGACGCGGCCATTGCCCGCCGATTGAGAAATATATTCTTGTTCCAGAGCTGCTGAAACTTTACAATCGTCGCCTGGTTCACGCTGCGCTTCTCAAAGAGCTGGACGACCCGCTCATACGTGCGCGTCACGCGCGGCTTGTCGATCTGTATAAGCGGCGCGTGGCAGTAAATCAGCGTGCGCTTCAGATTCTTGCCCTGCAACCAGGGCAAGATCTCTTCGAGCGCGTCAGGGCGATCGAGCGGTTCGGCAAAGAGCGTGATGCTACCATGAAACGCGGTGAAGACGTCCGACAAAATAAAAGCAGCGAGACAGAAAAAATCGTTTTCGACGAGCAACACCTGCCTCACCGACGCAGGCAACGCCGCGAAAAGATAGCCCGCACCCGCTGAGACACAAATAACCGCGCTCGCCTCACGGTAAGTTTCGGCGGCACGCGCAGCCTCGCGCGCGGGGTCGCGCTCCGAATGTAAAAGCTTGCCTTTGTAAAGCCAGCGGTTTTTCTGCAAACCATCCGCCAGCGCAGCGAGCTCGGCATCTGTCAGCGATGCCCAAACGATATTAAAATCGATTTTTCCCAGAATGGCATGTTTTGCCGTAAAGAGCGCCGCGTTCTTGTCAAAAAGCGGCTTGAGGTCAGCCATCACGGCGAGATCAGGTGTTCGATGAGGCGAAGGTCACGTTCGAAGACGGCGGCGAAGGTTTCTTTTAGGAGCGCCGGTTTTGCGCAGAAGGCTATCCCCAGGCCGCTCGTTTTTGCCATATCGATGTCGTTGGCGCCGTCGCCGACGGCAATCGTGGCTGTGAGGGGGGCTGCGTGTTTCGTGGCGAGTTCTTTTAAGAGCGCTGCTTTGCGTTCGCGGTTCACGATGGCGCCGAGTGTCTTACCCGTGAGGCGCCCGTCAACAATTTCGAGTTCATTGGCGAATTGCCCGGTTAAAGATAACTCGGCGCAGAACGAAGAGGTGAAGTAAGAAAAACCGCCCGAAAGCAGGTATGTCGCCGCCCCCTGAGCCTTGAGCCATTGAGCAAACTCGGGTGCGCCGTTCGTAAACGACAGTTTGTTGCGTCGGATTTCGGGCAACACCGTCGCGGGCAGGTTCTTCAGCAACAGCACCCGCTCGCGCAACGCTGCGTTGAAATCGAGCTCGCCCTGCATCGCGCGCTCGGTGATTTCAGCGACCTCTTTTTTCACACCCGCGTACGCAGCGATTTCATCGATGACTTCCTGGTTGATAAAGGTCGAATCGGTATCGAAAACCGCGACGCGGACGTTTATACCCTCAGCGGGTACAAGCGCATACGCCGCGACAGAATCTGCCTCGGCGATCAGCGTATCGCGTATCCGTATCTGATTTTCAATAGGTTGCGCATCGAGGTGGATTGCCACTTTCTGGAACGAGCGGTTTGCGAGCGGCACAACCTGGCTCAGCAATGCCTCTTTTTCGAAACGCGGCAATGCCCCCGAAGCCTCGTGCACAGCGCCTAACACAGCCGCCAGGTTTTCACGCGCGAGAACGACGAGCTTTATGCCTGCCACAGCTTAGAAACGGCGGTCGCCGATACCAAAAACGAACTCGAAGCCCTGCTGCTGCGGGTGATCACGAAACCAGCCGAGGTTGTCATCCCACAACAAGCGTTTCGCAAGATAGATCCGCAAGGGCAGAATCGGAATCTGGAGGCGGAAACCAAAACCCCAGCTATAGCGAAAATAACTGAGGGCAAAGGTGCGCTGGCTGAGCGTCGCGTCGTTGTAGGCCTGAATCGTCGATTGCGGCGTTGTCGAGGTGAAAGAATATTCCGAAGTGTTTTGGTAAAGCGCGCCAGCATCGAAAAATAACACCAGCCAGAAGAGCGACGGCTCGACGGGAACGCGAATTTCTGTACCGAAAAGAATCCTGTGGCTACCGCCATTACGCCAGGTTGCGCCCGCAGGTGTATCGCCATAAAACGAGTCGAAGAGCGTCCAACCACGCAAGCTTTCATAACCGCCGAGGTAGAGGCGATCCTGAATTTCAACATAAGGGTTTTCGGCGTTATCCTGCGATGTCCACACGGGTTTGGTCGGTTGCGTAAATGTCGCCGAACCGCGTATCTCTTGTACAATACGCCAGCGCCGCAGCACATTCTTGCGGATGAGGTTGAAGAACGTATAGTCCATCAGCCACCAGAAATAATCCACCTGCGGATAATAACGCATGAAGTGGTCTTGCCCGCCGAGAATGTTACCCACAAAATCGTGCGAGAACTCGATACGCATACCGCGCGTCGTATTGAAGATGTTATCGCGGTTATCGTAAAAAATACCGTTGGTGATCGTGTTCTTAAACTGCCAGCCGCGCTGCACCAGCAGAAATACGGGGTCGTCGACCATACTCGAAGCATTACCCGCGACCGAAACCTGCGGCGTATAGCGGTGGTAGTGTCCCCAGTTTACGAGAAAACGATGCCCGATACCCACGGTGAAACCCATGGTATCTAAATCATATGTGGCCGATTCGTCGTTGGTCGCAATATTGATCGAGCCCGAAAGCACGCGCCGGCGGATATAAAACGCGGAAAGTGTCAGCGACCAGGGGGTATCAAATAACCAGGGCTCTGTCCACGATGCCTCGAGGGCGGTTCTCAGCGGACCGAATTCGACGCGGCCCGAAACCCGCTGGCCGGTACCGTTCAGGTTGTTTTCAGCGACCTCGGTAAAGATCGAAAAACCGGTGTTGGTACCGTAACCACCGCCGAGCGAAATTGTACCCGTCGGCTGCTCTTCTACATCGATCACGAGGTTCATCTTACCCTCGCTCGAACCCGGGCGCGCATCGACATTCACTTCTTTAAAGAATTGCAGGTTATGTACCCGTTCGCGCGAACGCTGCACGAGCTCTGAGTTAAAGAGCTCGCCTTCGTGAATGATGAGTTCGCGGCGGATTACTTTATCGAGGGTCTTCTTGTTCCCTTTGACGATAATATTTTCGATATAACCTTTGTCGCCTTCGGCGATGACAAACCTGGTATGGACGAATTTTTTGCCCTTCAGTTCGGGGTTGTTTTCGAGCAGTTTCGTGAGGCTCTTCAGGTTGTAATAGTCTTTGCCCGCTTTTTCACCTTCTTTCTGTTGCGGCGAATTTTTCTTTTCTTCGATCGCTTCTTTAGTCAGAGGGATCACTGTCCGTTCGGGCTGCACGCGTGCGTAGATATACCCTTCTTGTGAGTAAAGGTAGTTGACGATCCCCCGGTCACGCGTGAACTTTCCGTTGTCGAGTACCTGTCCGACATCTGAGTTTGTGTATTCGAAAAACTCTTCGACTTTGTCGCGCGTGAAGAGCTGCTTCTTCGTTGTGGGGTTGAGAAAACGTTCATCCCAGGTGAGGTCATAGCCATTATAAAAATATTGATCCCCTTCTTT
>JAFLED010000086.1 GCA_017302045.1 Spirochaetota bacterium | reverse complement strand
AAGGAGAAGCTTTGTCAACAGCTTTAACATCTTCTACGGCACCTGGCACAACGACTTGGTAGTCCATGGTTTATTAAGCCTCCGCTCTGAGTCGAATTCCATTCCCCGTCACAATCGCCAGCGAGTCGATATGGTAATCGTGATTCATTTTCTTGCGCGCTTCGGGATTTTTCGCCCGTAAAGCAGCCTTTTCGAGCAACAAGCTATTCACGAGCCGTGCCGCTGATTCGACGACTTCAAAGGACATACCCTCTTTTACCTCGCGCGCCTCGAACTTACGCCAGGATTCGACAACCTCTTCGAATTTCACGCGGATTTCGGCGATGGCTTCGTTCTTACCGATGCGCTTCGTCAACGCATCGAGATATTGCCGCCACTGGCCCGAAGGTGCCATACCGGCGATCACTCCGCCGATCGCGGCGTTGACCTGTATCTGCGTCGTGCCATCATAGATGTTCGTGATGCGCGCGTCGCGGTAAAGCCGTGCGAGATCGTAGTCTTCGGTGTAACCCGAGCCGCCGAATACCTGTAGCGCATCGTCGACAAGCTCGTTGCACATTTCGGAGTTGTAATACTTTGAGATGGGCGTGATCGTATTCGCGATCTTTTCCCAGAACTTTGATTCGTCTGTCACTTTGCCGTTAAATTCAGCGCACTGGTAGCGGTCGACAATGGAGGCGCCTTCGATCATCAGGCTGCGCATTGCCGCGATCTCGCGTTCCATACGCGAGAGCATGCGCGCGACCGCAGGAATCTCGGCGATCGGTTTGCCGAACTGGATACGCTCGGCGGCGTATTTTTTCGCCTCCATGTATGCGGCGGTGGAGATACCCACGCCCTGCGCTGCAATACCCATGCGCGCGCCGTTCAGCATGCCGATGACATAACGCACGAGGCCATACCCTTCTTTGCCGACGAGTTCGCCGGGAGAATCTTCAAGCGCCACTTCGCAAGTCGCGGAAGCCTTGAGCCCGAGCTTTTTTTCAATACCCGTGATCTTGTAATCTTTACGCTCGACGATGAAAAAGGAGAGTCCCTTCGCGCCGGTCGAGCCTTCGCCGGTGCGGGCAAGTGCGAGCATGATTGCGGGGCCGCCATTGAGGCCGCACGCGACGGTTTGAAAGCGCTTTGTGCCGGTGAGATACCATTTGCCGTCGCGCTGCACTGCCTTCGTGCGTATCGAAGGCAGGTCTGAGCCAAAGTCGGGTTCTGAGAGCCCCATGGCGACGCAATAATTCTCGGAGATCAGTTTCGGTATCCACTTCTGTTTGGCTTCTTCGGAGGCATGTTTTTCGAGAATACCGGCCAAGCCCATGCTGCCCATAGCAATGGTGGTCGATGTGTCGGCGCGGTACATGAGTTCTGAAGCAAAGGCTTTTACGACGCCGGGGATGCCCAGGCCGCCGTACTTGCGCCGGAAGGCAATCGGGGGTAATCCCGCTTCGCGGTATTTCTGTATAGCATCCATCATCTTCTGCGGATGGATGACATTGCCATTCTCAAATTTCAGGCCTTCACGGTCGATGTCGCGCGCGACCTGGGCGACATGTTTACCCGCGATCTCGCCCGCCGACTGTAGTATTTCGCGGTAATATTGCACGGCGTCTTCGACCGATGCAGGCGCCATCTCGAGGCGCGGATTTCCGGATTTTTTGAACTCGGCAGCGTCGGCAAAGCCGTTCTCGTAAACGCTGACGATTTCAGTCCAGTCGACAATCCCGTTGAAATGTTCCTGCAGGTCGGCGTTGTCGGTGAAATAATTGCTCTGAATCATGCGGCAGATCAAAATAGGTTCCGGGCGCGGCAACAGACAATGCAGGTTGAACGAGGCAATGGCGGTATAAGCCCGTCTTCCAGGAACAACGTTCTTTTCGGCTTTTCTACGTATGCTTGCAAATTCATAGTGGGCGAGTGCTATGAAGCGGAACATGGTCACGTTCAGGAATTCTCTGTCATTTTTATTTGTTTGCCTGCTGCCGAATTCTTCACCAGCCTTTTCTATCGACTCAGAACTTTCAACTAGCCAGAAAATAGATTTGTCCCCACTCTGCGAATCGCAGCTGATCGCAAACCCGAGAACAACAGCGCAGGAAGTTTTAGGCGCACCGGCGCAAAAATGGCGGCAAAACACAAGAAGGGTGCTCGCTTTCGGAGTTACGCAAGACATCGTCTGGTTGCGCTGCCGGCTTAGAAATGCAACTCCCGAAACCCGGTGGAGCATTGTCTCGCAATACAATTTCGAACGGTCGATTTCTGTTATTCCCGTTCGCGATGGAAAAGTTCAGGAACCACTGACCATTCATGCAAAGTCGTTCTGGCGCAGAAACTCTGCGTTTACCATCATATTGCCCCAGAACCAGCGCACAGAGTTTCTCGTTTGTTACGAATCTGATCTGGCAAAGGCTATCTTTATGCAGATCATGCCTGAACGCGAACTCGACACCCAGGAAAAGGAAGAGGGAGTTTTCTTTTTGGTATTCAGCGCCATCATGGCTCTCTTTGTCTTACTCAACCTGCTACTCGTATTTAGCCTCAAGAGTATAATTCCCCTTCTCTATGGCCTGACAACCTTCGGTTATTATTTCTACCAGATAATCCAGTTTGGGTTCGGTACGGTGCTGATCTATCCGGCGACTCCCGAATTCAATGGCAATATGGTGAGTATTTCTGCAGGGGTAGCAATCGTCTTTTACCAGTCTTTCTTTCAACGCCTTCTTGCATTCAGGCAGATTGTCCCCCGCTTAAATCTGGCTATGAATATTTTATCGGTAATTTCTTTGACGTATGTTTTCGTAACCATTTTTAATTTTTTGCCAATCGGTTTTTTGCAGAAATTAGGCCGGCTGTTATTCTTCACGGCGACCATTCTTGTTTTTTCAGGCGGATGGACCGTGTACCGCCTGAATTTCCGGCCCGCACTTTATTCCATCTATGGCTTTGTGATCATGGTGATATGCCAGAGTTTTTATTTCGCGGTTATGTCAGGTCTCATCGATTTCGGCGCATATTTTGTAAAAATGGTGCTTTCTCTGGGGCAGTTGGTAGAGTATCTTTTCTTCTTCTACACTCTTTCGCTGCGCCTGCGCAATAAAGACCAGCGCCTGCTCTTACGGCAAATCGCAGAAACAGAAGAAATCCGCCGCGATCTGGACCGTAATGATAAGTTGCGCCTGCCTCCAGAAAAAGCAGAACGCATCAAAAAGGAACTGGAGACCGTGCTCCGGGAAGATCGGGTGTATTGCGACGAAGATCTTTCTCTGGAACGTCTTGCGGCTATGCTGAACGTTACACGGCATGAACTTTCAGACTTGCTGAACAAGTCTTTCCGCACCAGCTTTTATGATTTTATCAACCGTTACCGCATTGAGGCTGCAGAGAAAATGCTCATGGACGATCCGAAACTGAAAATCCTCGATGCAGCGATGGCCGTCGGTTTTAACAGCAAATCGACCTTTAACAAAGAATTCAAGAGAATAAAGGGCACAACGCCTACACAAATCCGGAAAAAATAAGTCCGGTTGGTTCCAAACGGTCGCTTATCGCCTGATCCCGGTGTAAGCACAATCACCAATTTTTACAGGAGTTTACTGATGAAAAAAATAATTCTGCTTTCTCTCGGGATTTCTTCGCTGGTCACAGCGGCTCCCAAGAAGCCAGCCAATGTCAAGGCGGTCGCGCCTGTGGAGGCCGCACCGGTCGCGGCACCCGTGCCTGCACCTGCACCTGCCGCGCCGGGTCTCGATATGAACCGTTCGCGCAGTTTCGTTTACGCAGCGGGGATTCTCAAGCCGAGTTCAGTCACCTACCAGCTCATGACTACTGGTATAACACCACAGTCAGCGGATTTTAACCGTAAAGTCATCGACGGTGGGGTCGCGCTGGGTTACCTGGGTACCTGGAATATCTCTGGTAATGTGTTCTTTGGGTTCGATATTGCCGGGGAGTATTATGCGATCCTGAGCAACAAGACGACGGCGAAAATCGGCGGTACTGAAGTCGATTCCTCTAATTTTACTCAGAATACCTCGTCCCTTTCGCTCCACCCGTTGTTCGGCTACCGGTTCTCTGAGCATATTGCGGTGGCCGCAGGTTTTGGTGCATCGATGAATGTGCAGCTGGGTGCCAAGCGGGACGGCAAAGACCTGAACCCCGCCCTGAGTGCTGTAAGTTATGGCGGTTACGGAACAGCTGCCCTTTACATCACATGGAGCCGGCTTCTGATCAGTCCCCAATTTCGTTATGACTTTCATTTCGGTTCCGCGTACACCGATATATCGGGACTTTCGACCCGTAATGGGGCCAGTAAGTCTATCGTACCCGACTATATCTTCGAAGCCCGGTTAGCAATCGGCTATAATTACAACTAACCCGGCCTGTGTTCGTTCGCCGGTCGCGCGGGGTAGTCGCCCTTCGCGCGCCGGCGTTTCGCCAAAAAAAGATTGTAACAGCGAGCGGCGATGCGCATGCTGTCCTATTGTCTGATTCCGGGGGGAAAATGTTCCAGAAAAGTCTTAAACTGATCGTTTTTGCAGCCGCGCTGGCTGCGTACGGTGCAGTATTTGCCGGTGGAAATATCGAAGGTACCGTGACTGTAAAATCCAAAGGTCTCTTTGGTAAAGACGGCGCCAAAGGCGACGCTTCCAATGTCGTAATCTTTCTTGAAGAATTGCAGCAGCCAAACCCGAATGGTAAAAGCCAGATTGTACAAAAAGGCAAACAATTCTCTCCGCGCGTGCTGCCGATCGTGATGGGTGGCGTCGTGGAATTTCCGAACGACGATCCGTTTAACCACAATGTTTTTTCACCGACGCCTGAATACAAGTTCGACCTTGATTATTACGGTACGGGAAAATCCAAGAACGTACGTTTTGCCAAGTCCGGCGCTGTGCGCATCTATTGCAATATCCATTCGAACATGGTTGCGGATGTACTCGTTGTGCCCAACCCGTATTTTGCCAAGACGGGCAAAGACGGCCGGTTCCGCATCAATAACATTCCCCCGGGCAAATACACTTTCGTTGCGTGGCAGCCGACCGGTGCTTCAGAAAAGCGCGGTATCGCCGTCGTTGACGGAAAAACAATCAGCGTAAACTTTGAGGTGGAGGAAAGCGTCTTCAGTATTAAGCACAAGAACAAATACGGCAAGGCGTATGACAAAGAATATTAAATCGCTGATCGAGGGCCTGTCGCAGGCAGGCCTTCGCAGAAAAATTCTTGTCGCGATCGTTACGATCGTACTCATTCTTTCGGCTGTTACACTGCTCTTTATCGACCAGGGTGTTCGCAGCCAGGTAAATAAGAATATTCTCACGCAGCTCGACGCCGCCGCGACCGCGTACATCGAGCTCAACGACTCGCGCCTGGAGCAGGTGCTCGCGCGTACGCAATTCTTCATGCAAAATCCGGTTTTTCAGCGCGACTTTAAAGGCGCGCCCGGAACTTCGAAAAAGATCGCCGGTGGTTTTAAGAAGATTACCGATTACGATTTTCTCATGGCGGTGAATTTTTCGGGGCGCGTGCTGATCGACAGCCTGCATCCCGAGCTTTTGGGGCAACAGGTGCCGGCCCAATACCAGCCGCTGCTGCAAAAAACCATCGAGAATGGCCGTTACCTCGGCATGTGGAGTGAAAACGGGAAACTCTATCAGCTCGTGGCACTGCCGATGCTCGCCAACGATGCCGTGTTGCTTGCGGGTAACGAAGTCGGCGATAAATTTGCCTATAAAATCGACGAATTAAGCCGTAACCAGATTACGTTTTTCATTAAAGACAAAATTGTCGCCTCTGCCTTTTCGAAAGAACAGACCCCCGATATTGAGAAGACGCTCGCCTCTGTCAAAGAGCGTATTCAGAGCGAAACCGGTGAAGGTAAAACCAAACACTCGCAGACTTTTTCGATGAAGGTTGGCGGTGAATCGTATTTAGCGATTGCAGGTTCGATCGAAAACGTGCCCGACGCCGGTTTTATCATCGCCTCATCGAAAGATAAACAGCTCGCGTTGCTTTACCGCATTGAAGTGATTATCATCAGTACGGGTGTTGGCGGTATCATTTTTGCCTTCGTGATGGCGGTGTTTTTCTCGCGCGGATTAACACGTTCGGTGAATCATCTGGTTAAAGACGTCGAGCAGGTAAAACAGGGCAACCTGGAGCACCAGATTGTCGCGACCTCGAAAGACGAAATCGGATTCCTCTCCGATATGTTCGATTCGTTGCGGATCGCATTCCGCGACGCCCAGAAAGATCTCAAAGATTATGCCGAAAACCTGGAAGTCAAGGTACAGGAACGTACCGCAGAGCTCTCCGCAGCAAAAGAAGAAACCGACCGGATCATGAATACCGTGGGTCAGGGTCTGTTTCTCGTGCACAAAGATGCAGCTGGCTACAAGATCAGTAGCCAGTATTCGAAGGCACTCGAAGACATGTTTGCCAGCCAGGGGCTCGGCAATAAAGATATTCTCGGCGTTCTGAAAAAAGGTCTGCCCGAGGCTTCGATGAAAAAGACCGCAGATTACCTCGAGCTGATGTTTAAGCCCGAAATTAAAGAAGCGGTGATGAACAACATCAATCCGCTTCGGGAGACCGAAATCAATTTTGAGGGCGGCGGCGCGGCTAAGCAGAAATTTCTGCAGTTTAAATTTCAGCGCATCATGGCAGACGGTGCCATCAAACACCTGATGTCGACAGTTACCGATGTCACAAAGCAGGTTTTACTCGACCGAAAACTGAAAGAAACCGAAGAGAAAAATGCCGGTCAAATGGAGATGCTCTTCGGCATTCTGCATGTCGAGCCGCGCATGCTGAGCGAGTTTATCTCCGACATGGAAGAAGATATCGCGCTCATCAATGAGACTCTCAAACCGGGTGGTCAAAACCTGCCGCTCAAAGAAAAGCTAGCGATCATCTACCGCGCAATGCACACGATCAAAGGCAACGCTTCGATACTGAACCTTAAATTCTTTGCGGGCAAAGCCCACGAGTACGAAGAGAAGGTCGGTGAGCTACAGCAGAAGGCCGACCTCAGCGGCCAGGACTTTTTGCCTCTGGTCCTTAAACTGAACGAAATGATCGAAACGCTGCGCGAGGTAAAATCCCTCATTCAGCGTATCACGCAGTTTCAGGCAACGTTCTCGGGCGAGAAGAAGAATGTCGACCTGCTGGTTCGTGCGGTCGAATCGAACGTTCAGAAACTTGCGACCGAGACGAACAAAAAGGCCGAACTGTCGTATGACGGTTTCGATCCCGATCACATACCCGCTGCGCACCGCAAATTACTCAAAGACATTCTGATACAGTTGACGCGCAATTCACTGGCACACGGTATTGAAACTCCCGAAGACAGAAAGAAAGCCGGTAAAAACGAAGTCGGTAAGATTCAGCTGGCAACGCGCAAAACAGGTATGGGTATCGAATTGACGTTTCGCGACGACGGCCGTGGGCTTTTGATAGATAAACTGCGCCGCAAAGCCGCCGAGTCGGGCAAATACACCGCCGAAGAGGTTGCAAAATGGGATGCAGGCACTGTCGCCGGAGTGATTTTTATTCCGGGAATCAGCACGGCCGAGCAAACAACGATGAATGCAGGCCGTGGTATCGGTATGGACATCATTAAAGAGAAGGTCGATTCCCTCGGCGGCAAGATCGAGCTCAGCTTCGAAGCGGGCAAGTTTTGCGAATTCAAAATTTTTCTTCCGGACGGGGCGGCTAAAAAATGAGCGAAGAACTAGAATCTCAGATCACGCGCATACTGCTCGTCGAAGGCGAGAAGCATGAGCGCGATCTCATTCAGCCTTTACTGCCAGGTGCCAGTTGTGAGCTGACCACTGTGAACGACATTGTCGTCGCGGTACAGAAAGCCAATGAGATCAAACCCGACTTTGTGTTCGTTTCATCGGAATACGTCAGCAAGGTTGAAAATCTCGAAGAACTGAAGAAGGCGAGCCACATGTTTGGTGCCAGTTTTGTGCTGTTGAGCAGCGCATCGGCTGGCGCGAGCGCCGCGCAGTACGACGATGTTGTGCGCACCGACCAGGGCAAGACCGAGCTTTCGCATCGTCTCAATAACCTGCTCGAACTCAAACGTGCGAAGCTCGAGCTGACCTGGATGAAACAGCGGCTGAAAAACGACCGTAAACTTTTGACGAAGTATTTCTCCGAAGATATCGTCGAGGGTATCTTACAAGACGAACACGCCAACAGTCTCAGCGGCCGACATCAGGAAGCGACGATTATGTTCTTCGATGTGCGTCGCTCGACGACGATTGCGGAAAATCTCGAACCGCAGATTTTCGCCGAATTTCTCAGCGAATTTTTTACCGACATTATGGATCTCGTCTATGGAAATAAGGGTTCGGTAAACAAGCTGCTGGGCGACGGTATCATGTCGACCTTCGGCTGCCCGGTACCAACCGAGAACGATGTTCTCAATGCCGCCAAGTGCGCGCTGCAGATACGCAATCACCTCGCCACATTCAACGATGTGCGCCCCGATTATATCATCGAACCGATACGCGTCGGTATGGGTATAGCCACCGGTAAGGTTTTCGCTGGCAATATCGGCTCTGTGCGACGCATGGAATATACGGTCTTGGGCGACCCGGTAAACCTCGCAAGCCGGCTTGAGTCGATGACTAAAGACGCCAAGGTGGATATCCTTATTGATGGCAATACGCGCCACAGGCTGGGAAATCTCATCAAGTGCCGCAAGGTAGAACATTCGGGTGTGCGCGGCAAATTACAGGAAATTGAAATTTTCTCGCTCGACGAATTGCTCGTACGTTAGTGCAAAAAAAAGGGCGGTCACCCGCCCTTTTTGGAAACGTCTGATCTAAAGATTATTTTTTAATCTTGAGATCGAGCGTCAGGTTGATCGTGTCGTTGATCAGGTTGTCAGGCATACCTGGATAAACGATACCCCACTTGGTGCGGTCGATATTAAAAGTCGACTTGGCGCTTTTGGGGGCATCTTTTTCAAAGACAACATCGGCGTCGAAGCTGATACCATAGGGCTTACCCTTCAGTGTCAGGTTGCCTTTGATGGTTTTACCGCTCACAGAAGTGATCTCGAATACACCTTCGGGGAACTGTTCGACGTCGAAGAAATCAGGGCTCTTGAGGTGCTTCACCAGTTTGTCGTGATTTTCTCCGGTCAGGTCTTTGTCGTCGAGCGACTTCATGTCGGCGACGAATTTGCCCGCAACGATCGCTCCGTCTTTGACGAACACAGAACCGGATTTCAGGTTGATCGTACCGTTGTGTTTACCGATCTTTTTGGTGCCGATCCAGAGAACCGAGCTCTTCGCTACGTCGATCTGGTATTCTTTGCCTTCGGCTTTTGCAACCGGGGCAGTTTCGACGGCCTCGGCCTTTTGCGCCACGGGCGGTTTTTCGCAGGCTACCAGCACAAGACCTGCTGCCACGAACAGAGAGAGTGAAAGATTTTTTTTCATAGTAACTCCAGAGATTTGATTCCGCGGTTTTTGCCGCGGCGAACCCTCCGGACCATGAGTTTTTGCATTACATGAGGACATCTCCCCAGATAAAACCAAAATTCATAGCCGTTACGGCCCGGCTATGAATGTAACAAAGAGGCGTAGGTTTGACGAAAAAACCGAGGGTTTAGAGATGTGCCAGAACCCGGCGCGTTAGAGTGTTCTCGTCGGTGTGCGCGAAATCCCGCCCATAGATGTGCAACCCGGTATTCATCTTGTAGCTGAGGGTATTTTCATAGACCGAAACGGACATTTCGAAACTACGCGTTGAGGCTTTGGCCGACATAAAAGTCGATTCGAGGATGCCGTAATTCTTGTTCTGCGCGTCGGCCTTCACGCTGATATCGGTTTTGGGGCCGTTGAGAGTGGCTTTGCCGCGCGCCAACACTGTCACCGCCCGTGGTATCGTGAGAGAATAGAGCACATCGCCCGTCGCTTTTTCGAAATACCAGTAACCGATCTGGTGGTGAAAAACCTTACCTGTGTCTTTCCTGCTGACGACCTGGACATAGCTCAGTACGACGAGCGTTTGTTCACCCGCGTTGGTGGCATCGCCGATGGGTTCGATAGTGATGGTCTCGAAGTAAGGGGATTTCTCATCGCCTTCTTTTTCGGGAGAGACATCCATACCCTTGTCGCCCTCCCATTTGCCGATCAGCGCCGCAATGGGGCCGAAGAATTCTTTTTGCTCTTGATTTGCTGCCATGCGTCAGCTTGCCGCATAAAGGCAGGCTGGCAAGAAACTGGGAAAAAACGGGTGACGCCGCCTGCCGGGCTTCAAGGTGAACCTATGAAGCTGATGATTGTCGACGATTCGAGTATTATGCGCAAGGCGATTGAAAAGTATCTCGCCAGTGCGAACGTAGAGATCGTCGGTACTGCCGGCGATGGCAAACAGGCCGTCGAAATGTGCAAGGCGACGATGCCCGACGTTGTTACGCTCGACATCACCATGCCCGAGATGGATGGCCTGCAGTGTCTCGAAGAGCTGCTGAAAATCAAGCCGGATATCCGTGTGATGGTAGTCTCGGCGCTCAAAGACGAAGCCACGGCGCTCGAGGCTTTGAAAAAAGGGGCGCGCAGCTTTTTAGGCAAGCCTTTCACTCCCGAGAGTATCAAAGAAGCATTCGATCAAGTTGTCGCGGATTAACAGACCTTGAAACCGTCTGAACCGCGGATGGAGACCGGTAACCGACCATGAAAGAAGAAGAAATCCAGGTATTTATTCGCGGTACCATCAGCTATTTTGAAGAAGTGACTGGCATCAAGGCCGAGCTCGATATTCCATACACCAAAGGTACAGAGCAGATTATTCTCGATTATTCGGGCCATATTGGTATCTCAGGCAGCCGCAAAGGCGGTCTCTATATCACGTGCACGCGTGGTATGCTCGAAGAGATTACGCGTAAGATTCTTTTAACCGAAGAGGTCGACGATCAGTCGGTTTTCGACATGATCGGCGAAATTGCCAACACGATCGCGGGCAACGCGCGCACCTCGTTCGGCGCCGAGTTCAATATCTCTGTGCCGACAATATTTAAAGGCAAGCCCGATAACTTTCGTATTATACTGCGCACCCCGGTAGTTGTATTGCCGATTAACTGGAAGGGATACCAGGCCTTTCTGGTGGTGGGGATTGATTGAGAATCAAAGAGGCCGACGTTCAGGGCCTGCTCGAGTGTATCGAGCGTTATTTCATGAGTATCAAGGCTGTGAAGCCTGAGTTTGGCGTTCCTTATAACCTCGACATGAAGGCGACGCGCCAGCCGCTCTTCGATTATACCGGGCATATCGGTATTACCGGCAGCCACAAGGGTGGTCTGGTTGTAACCTGTGAAAAGAAGCTCGTCGAGAAGCTGGTGACCATTGTACTCGGTACGGAGAATCCCGGCGACGACGAAGTGATTCCGATGATCGGCGAGATGGCAAATACGATCGCCGGCAACGCGCGCGTGCATTTTGGCAGCGGCTTCGATATTTCGGTGCCGAGCGTCGTTGTCGGCGTCCCCGAAGAATTTAAATTCTTGCTCGCAGAGCCGACGTTGGTGATTCCTTTTACCTGGGAAGGCTGTGCCGGCAACGCCATCATTGGCCTTACCTAGGGCATAAAAAAACCCTTCTTTTCAGAAGGGTTTACGTTCGCTAAACCGGAGTTTAACTTAGGCTGCTTGTTTGCCGACGGGCAGTTTTGCCGCGAGTTCGCTCGCTTTTGCCTGCAGATCAGCGAAGGCCTTTTGTGCTTTTGCACTGAGGTCTGAATACTGAGCTTTTGCCTGCTCGACGAGAGTCGAAACTTGTTTTGAAGCGTCGGTGACCGCTGAACGGACTTTTACCGCGTTTTCGCTTTGTACGCTTTCGCCTTGCGCGATGAGCGCGTTGATCTCAGTTTCGAGGTTTTTCAGCAGAGTTTCAGCGCTTGCGCGTGCTGACTCATAAGCGCCGATGCCGAAGCTCACGACTTTATTTACGTTTTGTTCCATTTTAAGCTCCTTTGGTTTTTCAAATTGCTCTTGCGGAGCAACGTACCTGGGAGCAATATTTGTGCGGCGCACATGGTGTAAAGCACAAATTTAGATTTCTTTAAGGTGCGCCGCCCATGGAAAATCGGTAATCCGCCAATATACGCGAAAGACAACGTAACCGATGAGCCATCCGCCGATGACGTCTAGCGGGTAGTGGTAATTCGCGAGCACGCGAGAGCAGCCGATGATCAGGGGTATCGGCAGATACCAAAGGAGCGATTTGCCGAACCAGCGAGCCAGAAAAGCCGCCAGCGCCATCGAATTTACCGCGTGCGCCGAGGGAAATCCTAACGCTTTGGGGTCGACATAGATCAGCCAGTCGACGGCAGGGCGCGGCCGGGCAATGAGGATTTTCAGCGTATAAGCAATGCCCTCGCTGAAAAGCAGCAAGACCGCGACGAGCAGTAGAAACCGCAGAAAACGCGGGCTGTTCAGCCAGTAATAGAGAGCGCAGAATACGAGGGTGGGTACCGTGTATGTCGAGAGATTGCCGATGCGTTCGGCGAGTGCCGAAACCCAGGGTGGGTTCGCGTAGAGTGTCAGGTACGCGAAGATTTCTTTATCGATGCCGATGAGCCACACGCGGCAACGCGCCTGGCTGCCACGCTACGGCAACAGCATTTAATCTTTTCGAACCTATTTTTCGCCACCAACCCAGGTACATCCATGTACCATGGCCCGCAGCCATAACTTCCTTGTCGCTGCGGGCCAAGGTGCCTCCTTGCACCATGGCAGAGACATTCGACTATGTCGTTATCGGCGCGGGGCCCGGCGGGTATAGTTCGGCGATACGGGCAGCGCAGTTGGGCATCAAAACCGCGGTGATAGAGCGTGAAAACGCTGGGGGGGTCTGCCTCAACTGGGGATGTATACCGACCAAGGCGCTCTTAACCTCGGCGCATCTCTTACACAAGGTGCACGCAGGCAAGTTGGGTCTCAAGGTTTCAGGTAATGTCGAAGCCGATTTGCCAGCGATTATCGATCGGTCGCGGCAGGTGG
>JAFLED010000085.1 GCA_017302045.1 Spirochaetota bacterium | reverse complement strand
AAAGCTGCGCTCGAGGTTTTACCCGAGGTGGCGAATGCACCCAAGGTGAAGGTCGAATCGCTCGAAGAATTTCTGCTCAAAGAAAAAGACGGCCTTGTACCTCTGATGGCGCAGATCGAAGCCGATGCAAAACTGAGTTATGCGAAGGCGGCGCCGCAACCCGAAGTTCTGGCGTTCAAAGGCGGCGACGCTTCGAATATACGCAATAATTTTCTGCGTGCGCTGCGTTATAATCCCGGTACGCCCCTCGGGTACTTTCTGCAAGTCGCACCGGGCCGGCCGATACCCGGCGATAAATCCAACCCCGACACAGTCAGCATTTTCGGCGAAAAAGACCTGAAGCGCGCTTACATCTTTTATAACATCAAAAAAGGCGAAATGGTAGCCCCCATCGAGGTATTGGCGACCGCAGGCGACGAGCCCGATTTTGGTCTCGACATCAATCTCTTTAAAGACAACAACCAGGATTTTAGTAAAGAGTACGGTTTCGGCGAGCAGTCGTTCGGCGACCCAAAACTTTACTACGGCTCGCAGGCCCCGTTCCATATCGGCTATTACCATGAGTCGGGTATCATCTTTCTCGCCGCCGGGTTTCTCAAGCGTACGTACCCGCGTTACCGGGTGCACCAGGCGCTGAGCCTCGCGCGGTTTGCCTTCAAAACGGGACATCCCTACTGGGGTTACCGTTTTCTGGGCTGGGGGCTGCATTATGTCGGCGACCTGACGCAGCCATACCATGCGCGCGTATTGCCCAACTACGGTACGATGGGCATGCTGTGGATTAACATCAAGGCGATGATCGGTTTCGATACGGCAAAAAAAGAAGCGATCGAGCGTATTTCAAGCCGGCATACGACGCTCGAAAATTATCATTTCTCTGTTCTCGCTGCCGCGCATGCAGAAAACAATCTCAAACATCCCTTTTTACAGGCGGTGATGTCGACCGACAAAGACAAGACTTACGGGGCTTTCGACGACAACTATATCGTCGAAGTTCTGACGAAAGACAGTTACGGTATTTCTGATCGTTTCGACACACTCATCGACGAATCGAACCTGCTCAAGGGGTTTTCTGACGGCAATCTGTTACCCGAGATTAATAAGAAGTCCCTTGCGGAACTCGACACCGCCATCGTGCAACACATGCAGGGTGTGGGCTCGCACCTGCGCAATTTTGTCAGAGCTGGGATAAACTAAAGATCGAGCTCTTCGACTTTCTTCGCGTTATCTTCGATGAACTTGCGACGCGGTTCGACCTCGTCGCCCATCAGAATGATGAAGGTTTCATCGGCGATGACTGCGTCGTCGACCGAGACCTGCATTAACACGCGCGCTGCGGGGTCCATTGTGGTTTCCCAGAGCTGCTCGGGGTTCATTTCACCCAGACCTTTGTAGCGCTGAATGATGTATTTCGATTCGGCCTTGAAACCCTTCAGGATTTTGTCTTTCTCCTGATCGGTGTAGGCGTAGAACTTTTCTTTACCATGCGTGATCAGGTAAAGGGGCGGGCGTGCAATGTAGAGAAAACCTTTCTCGATCAGCATCGGCATGTGGCGAAAGAAAAAGGTTAACAGCAGTGTCTGGATATGCGCGCCGTCGACATCCGCATCGGTCATGATGACGATTTTGTGGTAGCGGGCTTTTTCAATATTGAACTCGGTTCCGATGCCGCAACCGATCGCCGAGATCAGCGCCGCCACTTCGCCGTCGCCGAGAATCTTATCGAGTTTGGTCTTTTCGACGTTGGTGATCTTACCTTTCAGGGGAAGAATCGCCTGGAAGTGACGGTTACGGCCCTGTTTCGCCGAACCGCCCGCCGAATCGCCCTCGACGATAAAGAGTTCGCAGTCTTTGGGTTCGCGCGCACTGCAGTCGGCGAGTTTACCGGGAAGTCCCGCACCTTCGAGCGCGCTTTTGCGGCGCACGAGCTCTTTGGCTTTGCGTGCGGCGATACGCGCCTGCGCGGCCTGCATACACTTCTCGATAATGCGCTTTGAGTCGGCGGGATTTTCGTCGAAATATTCGCAGAGTTTTTCATAGACGACAGAGGTGACAATCCCCTTGACTTCGCCGTTGCCGAGCTTCATTTTCGTCTGCCCTTCGAACTGTGGGTTCGGGATTAAGATCGCGAGCACGAGCGTTAAACCCTCGCGTACGTCATCCCCGGTGAGAGGTTCTTCGACCTTTTTATCGTAGCCGAGTTTTTTCTTGTACTCGTTGATCGCGCGTGTCAGCGCCGTACGAAAACCCTCGAGGTGCGTGCCGCCCTCGCGCGTGTGGATAGCGTTCGCGAAGGTAAAAATCTGTTCTGAATACGTGTCGCAGTATTCGATCGCGAGTTCTACCTGAATGCCGTCTTTTTGCTGAACCGCGTAGATGGGTTTTTTCTGCAGCGGATTTTTCTTCTCGGTCAGCATTTTGACAAATTCAACGATACCGCCTTTATACTGAAAGACCTGCTCTTTAACGTTTTTCTCTCGGGAATCGATGATACTGATTTTAACGCCCTTTGTCAGAAACGCGAGTTCGCGCAACCGCGACGAAAGTGTGTCGTAGCGGTATTCGAGCGTGTCGAATATCTGCGAGTCGGCCATAAATGTGACGGTAGTGCCGCGTTTTTTGCTGGGGCCTTTGACTTTGAGTGGAGCCTTGGGTTTGCCACGGTCGAAATGCATGTGGTGCTGTTTGCCGTTGAGATGCACATCGACCTCAACCCATTCGGAGAGTGCGTTGACGACAGACACACCTACGCCGTGCAGACCGCCTGAAACCTTGTAGGCGCCGTCGCCAAATTTACCCCCGGCATGCAGCTTCGTGAGTACAACTTCTACGGTTGAAACACCGACTTTGGGATGTATATCTACCGGAATACCTCGGCCGTTATCGGAGACGCTGATGATATTGCCTTTTTGGATTTCGACGGTAATCTCGTCGCAATGCCCCGCCATAGCTTCGTCGATCGCGTTATCGACAACCTCGTACACCATGTGGTGCAGACCCGGCAGGTCGGTGGAGCCGATGTACATACCGGGGCGTTTGCGCACCGCCTCGAGCCCCTCGAGAACCGTAATCTTCGAGGCGTTATATTCTTCAGAGACGTGGCCGTGCATACGCTCTTCGGTCGCCTCTGTCTTAGCCTTGCTGGCGGCCGGTTTTTCCGCTGCGGGGGCCTTTTTTTCTGGTTTTTTCTGCGCTTTTGCCATGGGAATCCTGACCATTTCTTTGAAATCAGATATTATGTCGCGTGCTTTACAGCCGGCAAAAACCGGCAAAAGAACGCCATTTCAGGGGACATTCGCTACCGGCTGGGGGGTACAGTTGCCGACAATTATAAAGTCCCATGCCCGAAATTAAGATCAAAGATTATAAAGCCGGATCCACCGTCGTGATCCAGAACGCGCCGAACCCGGGGCTTTTTTACATCGTGCGCAAGGGCGTTCTCGCGATCGACACCGAGCACCGTCTCAACGATAAGGTCTTGTCGCGGTTTGAGGCCGGCGACAGTTTTGGGCTCGTGTCGGCGCTCACAGGGCATCACTTTCTCGTTACCATCTATGCGGCCACCGAGGCGCAGGTTGCCGAAATACCGATTGCGATGATCGGTAGTTATCTCAAGGCACAGAGCGATCTCGCGGTGAAGATGCTGCGCCTCTATTCGCGCGAACTGCGCACGATTCAACTACACTTGTCGAAACTCGATAACCCCGAAGATCGCAACATTACCCCCGATGTGCTCTACAATCTTTCGCACAAATACATCGAATGGCAGAAACCGCACTATGCCGCGCGTGCTCTGCATGCCTATATTGCCTGGGCCGAAAAAAACGAGGGCGTCTATCTCGATATGGCAAAAACTCTTTGGCAAGAGGTTGAAAAAGATCACCGCCCGGTACAATTTCTCGCCAAAGCGACTCCGGTACCCGCCGATACGATGATCTTCTCAGAAGGCGAGATGGGCCGCGAGATATTTGTCGTCATCTCGGGTTCGGTTAAACTCATGCGGATTGTCCGCGGCGAAGAATTCATCATCGACGTTCTGGGTGCCGGCGAACTCTTCGGCGAAATGGCTTTTATCGAAAACGCACCGCGCATGGGTTCGGCCGTTACCACGCAAGATTCGCAGATCATCCGCATTTTGCCCGAACAGTTGGTGTCGAATGTCGGCGAAGGTGTGTTACAGAAAATTTTCGAGAATATGGCCCGGCGCATCTGGTTCTCGCACCAGCGCCTCATTATCTTCAAGATCACCGACCCGTTGGTGCGTATGTATGCGTTTCTCTATAATCTGGTGCGTAACCAGAACATGCGTATGCGCGATAAAAGCGGCCAGGACCGGTCGTACAAATTCGACATTACCCTGACCGAGTTAAAGACGATGTGTGGTATCGTACGCCTCAAAGATACGACCGAGTCGAGCTTTATTACGAATACGAATTTCATCGTCGAGCCGGGCAGTATCACGATCAAGAGCCGCAAAAAGCTCGAAGACCAGATCGCGTATTACCGCGCCAAGTCGGGTCAGATTATCGCCGAGACGAAGTAGCTCCGGCCCTCGAAATCATCACGGATACTTCCATGTCGTTCTCAGGTCGAGCGACATGAGAAAAATCGAAGCGTTATAAAAATCGTTCGCGCTGCCGAGGTAAAAATAATACCAGCGGTGGCTGAGCGTGCAGGTCAGCGGATCGGCCAAAGTGAAGATGACCGAGTTGCCGATGTCGATGCGGTGCCGCCAGAAATTCTGGTATGTCAGCGAAGAGAATGAATCGAACCCGAGTTTGTATTTGATGCCAGGGTAGAACTCCCACAGCATGGCGACCGTCGCTTCGAAACCCCAGTTGGGGTTATTGACCGGGTCGAGTATCTCTTTTTCAAGCCCGCCCCCAAGTCGGCCCGTGAAAAGTTTCCAGGAAAATTCGGCACCAATGGTTTCGCGTAAAAAGCTGGGTTTGAGTCCCGTTACGGGGTCGGCGATGACAACCGTGTCGATACGGTTTTTCTGGTAGGGTTTGATATACCACTCGGTGTTATAGGTGTATGTCAGATCGCCGCGCAACAAATTGCGGATGACCGTGTCGTTCTGCCGCACATAAAAAATATAGGGATTAAACGAAACGGTATGGCGCCGGTTGTAAAAGAGAAAATTGACGTCGTTCTCGAGGCCCCACTTGAAATAAGAATTTGCCGCCTGCCCCGGCGGGGTATCGATGCCAGAGCGGTTTGAGACACTGCCGGTCTCATAGACATTCGAGAGATTCAGTATTGTCAAGAGACGCCAGCGGCTGTCGGCGGCCCGATCGGGATCTTCTTCGCCGCGTTCGGCGACACCGGTCACTGCGTCGCTGATACCGAACCACAGGCTTTCAGAGGCGGGGCGTTTTTCGCTCTGTTTCGCAGCAAACTCGAACCCGCGCTGGGTCGCGCAAACACGGTACCGGACATTGTCGCGTATCGGATAGCCCGTGATCGTTTCTGCATTGATTCCGGAAAACACCAGATTCGGGTTATTCCGGTAAAATTGCTTCAGCGCCGCGCCCGAAAAAGGAAATGAAAAGATATTATAATCGTTCTGCACGGCATACCGTACCTGGCGCGATCGTGTGATCGCATCGAATCCCGTCATGTCAACGTCGTTCGGTTCGATGAAAGCCACATCGCAGCGCGCCGCATCGCGCACAGATGCTGCGGCGAATTGTGGTGTGAGTTTTATAGGTTTGAAGTTTTGGCCGCCGCCCGCACCGTCTTCATCGGCCGCATACCATTTTTGCCACAGGTTCAGCCTGCGCAAGAACGAAGGCGGTGGCTCCCTGAATGTTTCTGTGTTTTTAGCGTCGATGATTTCGCGTTCGGCTTCCCAGAGGTTGCCGGCTTTACGCAGCCTGAGTTTCATCAGCGCCGTTGCGGGAGGCATCGCGATGACACGCCGCCCATCGGGCAATTCGACGGCACGCACCGGGTCGGTACCGAGCGCGGCCTCGGCATCGCCGCCGCAGATCAGTATGTCGATGCGCGGGTTACGCGCGAGTAGCGGTATGGCCTCGCGCACAGAGACGCTCGTCAGTGCGACGATCAGATCGGGCTTTTCGGCGGCAGCGAGTTCGACGGTCGCCGCGAGTGTCTTTTCGGGCGATTCGACGCGCAGGTCGAGCAATGCGGTTTCTTCGAAAGAAACCAGCGAGCGCGCCGAAGTAATGCCGATCACCGCGGTTTTTAATCCGCCTTTGCTGACGATGGCGTAAGGTTCGAAGAGCGGGGTCTTGTCACGAAAGATGTTTGCCGACAACAGACGAATGCCGCGCGCACGGCGGATGTACTCGAGACTCTCGGCGCCGATATTGAGATCGGCGGCGGCAACGATACCCGCGTCGAGGCGCAACAGTTGCAGGTAGTCCGCCGTCAGCGAACCGAAACTGAAGCGCGACAGCCTGCCAGGATAAAATGCGTTACCGAGGTCGAAATGGTAGGCGGTGGGATTTTTATCTCTGAGCTCGCGCAGTACCGAACCAATGCGCAAGAGATGGTTCGCCGCGAGGTTCTGATCCAGTGGAAAACGCCCCGCGAGATTCGAAGTCAGGTAGAGCGTGGTTTCTTTCGGCGCAGCCCAAAGCGGCAGCGCGAGGGCAATGAAAACAAACAGCCGTTTCATGGCGCGGGTGAGGGTGTTTTGGCCTTGAGCGCCGCCAATTCGCGCCGCAGCTCTTCGACCTCTTTTTCTTTTTCGGCGAGCCTCTGTCTGAATTCCTGTATTTCTTTGCCCTGTGCGAATTGTTTTTCAGCCGCCTCGCGCGTCAGTTGTTCTTTTTCGCGGGCCGCGCCGAGCTGTGTGCGCGCGAGTTCTTCTTGCAGTTTCTTTTGCGCTTCGGCGGCTTCACGCGCTACCTGTTCGTTGAGTTGCGTCAGTTGCCTGATTTTACCGCCGCTATCGGATTCGAGGATTTTGAGTTTTTCGGTTAGATTGGCTACCGCCGCTTCGGCCGCTTTGAGCTGCGCGCTGCGTTTCTCTTCGGCGGCGGCAAAAGCGGCTTGCTTCTTCTCAAACTCTGCTTTGGCGAGGTCAGTCGAACGTGTTAGTTCGAGATTTTCTTCGCGCAGCACCTGGTTCTCGCGTTCGAGCAGCGCGGTTTTGCGGGCGATGAGCGCGCGTTCGGCCGCAATCTGGTCGGCGCTACGGTCGGGTTTACCGAAGCTGATGCATCCCACGGTGGATATCCCCCAGAGACAAAGACAAAAGCGGTGCATAGCGGCACTCTTCATGCCCGAAGTAGGGGGTCGATACGTTCTTGACGCGGTGTGCAAAAGTCCGTTTTTGGCGGAAAGTTCGTATTCTCTACGAGGTCTATGCAAGCAACCGGTAAGAAATCTCTGAAAGAGGCCATGGCGACCAGCGAGACAATCCGCATGTTTAAATGGGATTGGATGGAAAAACTCTCGCATGTGCACCCGGCAACACCTTTCGTCATCTATATACCCGTAGTTTCAGTTGCCATGTATTTTGCCTTTGTGCAGGGTACGATGACCCCGCTGACCGTGCTCGGTGCCTTCGGCGTGGGCGCGCTGATCTGGACACTCATCGAATACCTGATGCACCGCTTCTTTTTTCACATTCCGCAGACCAATAAAGTCTTTAAGGCGATCTATTTCTACTCGCATGGCATTCACCACGACGCACCTAACGACGCGACGCGGCTCGTGATGCCTCCGGGAGCCAGTATTCCTCTGGCGATTCTGTTCTTTTACGGTTTTAAAGCATGGGGGGGCGTCTATTATCTGCCGCTGTTTGCCGGTTTTGTTACCGCTTACATGGTTTATGACTTCATTCACTTTGCGACGCACTTTTTCAACTGGAAGGCCGCCTGGTTTCGCAAGATTAAGGAGAACCACATGCGCCACCACTTTCTGACCAATAAATACAACTTTGGGCTCAGCTCACCTCTCTGGGATTATGTCTTCTTCACCTACTTTCGCGGTAAAGCCAGCCTCTCCGATAAACAGCCCGGCTGAGGGGTAAATCCCTCTTGGCCGCTGGCTATTTGGCACAGCAATAGCTTCATAAAAAGCAAAATAAATTGACATTCTGTGACTGAATTGCGTCTCGCAGTTAAGTCTCATACTGCCGGGGGTCGATACCTTTAAGGAGTACCTTTGCAGTTGAATTGCAACGTTTAAAGAGAGGAAAAAATGTTACCGAATATGACACGCACCATTAAAGTAGCGCTCGTGGTCATGATCGCGTCGGCTTCATGGCTGATCGCACAAGACCTGCAGCAACCAGCTATTGACTCGGCAGATAAGGCCGCGCAAGACGCTGAAAAGAAAGTCGACGAAGCTGAAAAAGCGGCGGACGGCAAAGTAGACGCTCCCGCGGCTACAGATCGCGCAGCAGATAAACCCGCTGACAAGCCAGCGGAAGCGGCAAAACCCGCCACTGCGGATAACCAAGTCGGTAATATCTATAACGACGGCAAGAACACCTACGCAACGTCGCAGGCAAAGTTCGAGCTGACAGCAACAGATAACATCTCAAACCTCGACTTTATCGAATACAAAATCGGCGACGTAAGCCAATTCAGCGTTTATGGCCACCCCTTCGGTATTGAGAAAGAAGGCCCGCACAAAATCATGTACCGCTCGGTTGACCGTGTTGGTAACCGCGAAGAAGACAACATCTTCAACGTCATCATCGACAACACCGGCCCCTATATGAACTTTGCGCTCAACAAAGCCCCGATCGTCATCGACGGCAAGCGCTACCTCGCACCAGGTACAAAACTTGAAATCCGCGCTACAGACAACTACAGCGGTGTTAAATCGGTAGAATACTCAACCAACGGTTCAGACTGGCAGCCATACAAAGACGGCATCGTACTCGACAAGCCGGGTGCTGCGCAACTGAAATACCGCGCGATCGACAACCTCGGTAATAAGTCAGAAAACCTCAGCGGTTTCTCAACTTCAACGCCTGGTCAAGGTGCAAGCCCAGAAGACCTCGCGGTAATCAACTCTCTCTATGTTGAAAACACTCCGCCGATCGTGATGATTACTCCATCACAACGCTGGATCAACGTCGACGGCAAAAAATACGCACGCCGCGATAACAGCTACATGGTTGAGGCGCAAGACGCTGAATCAGGTGTTGCAAACATCTTCATCAAAGTAGACAATGCCGCAGAATGGCAAATCTACAGCGGCAAACTCGTCTTCCAGACAGAGGGCCCGCACAGCATTGAAGCTAAGGCGACAGACAAAGTAGGCAATGAATCACAACCTGTAAAAGTTGAATTCATCGTCGACGATAACCCGCCGAAATCTACTATCCGTCCGGTGGGCGGCGCTACAGCGCCAGCTCCGGCAGACAAACCAGCAGCACCGGCTAACCCATAACGCTGGTTACAAGCGAAGCGACGATGTTTCGCTTAAAAAGCCCCGCACTCGCGGGGCTTTTTTTTGTCCTGAGTTTTAATCTCTCGGGCCACGTGGCGGCCAAACTTTCGGCGCCCGGGCAACAGTATTTCCGCGGCTTTCTCGAGACGTTTACTCCGCAGGTTTTAAAGCGCGAGAAAAAGGGGGGGAATCCCCGCTGGGGCGGTAAAAACCGCGACTGTGCCGGCTTGGTTCGATATCTGTTTTGGGAGGCGCTGCAACCGCACCGGGAAGATTTTCTCGACATGTACCCCGCCGTGCGTGCGGTTCGACGACCCGATTTTCGCGAGTTTTCGGCGATCGAATCCGCGTGGGCAAAGGATAATTTCACAGCGCCGCAGCTGATGGCGCGTTCGGTTTTTCTGGGGCGTGCCGTAGACAGAGGCCGGTTAAAATCAGGTGACTTGCTTTATTTTCAGTCTGCTGAGCTGAAGATTCGGCATGTCATGCTGGTGCTGCGCACCGGGTCTGAAATTTTTTTGGTTTATCACACGGGCGATGCCCGTAACGAGTTGCGCATACGTACATTGCAAGACATTGCAGCGCTGGCTGAGAGCGAATGGCATCCCGAGGGGGCAAACCCCGTCTTTCGGGGAATCTACCGGCCGGCATTTCTCGATTAGCTGATAAACTTCTTTTGGCCCGGCAAATTGGCGTATACGTCGGGCCCTAAATGATTGCCATTGTGTCTCTGTCGCAAAATTTGCTGGCATGTTCCGCTATTTCACTGGTGTGTTGTTGATTGCCGCGGTCGTTTCGTGCGGTAAAAAAAAGCTCGATACGCCCGAGGCGGCGCTCGAGGCTGTCCAGAACGCCTATCTCAAGCGCGACGCGAAAGCTTTTACAGCGGTGCTTTCGAAAGAAACGCTGAACGACCTCGAAGAGAAAGTCGACGAAATGCGCAAGATGTTTCAAAATATGCCTGAAAACGATAACGCAAAGCAGGCGTTCGAGCATATGGCCAAACAAATGGGGATGCCTGTCTCGAAACTCAAGGAGCTGACAGTAGAAGACTTCATTGGTTACATGATGAACAACGAAGGGGCCTCAGGCAGCGAGACGACTCTTTTGCCCAAGGAAATGCTGCCACCGGCGAAGGTGATGAAGCGCGTAGAAAAGGGGAATAAAGCGACATTATACTTTGGCGATGATGATAAGTTATCTTTCGTAAAAACCGACGCCGGCTGGCGCGTTCACCTGAACGCTGAAAATGTTACGGCGAAAGGCATGCCTGTCCAGTCACAAGAAGAATCCGAGTAATTCAGCGTCAGCGCAGCAGTTTCCGAGGCAACCGCCTCAGCGTAAATCAGCAGATCTATTCGAGGGTTTCCAGCGTCACCGATTCGTTGGTATAGACGCAGATTTCAGCGGCTACTCTGAGCGATTCTTTGCAGATTTCGGCGGCGGATAGCTTCGTATGCCGTACCAGCGCCCGGGCAGAGGCGAGAGCATAGTTGCCGCCCGAGCCGATGGCGATGACCCCCTCTTCGGGTTCGATAACATCGCCGTTGCCCGTCAATAGAAAGATTTTCTCTTTGTCAGCGGCAATGAGCATCGCTTCGAGGCGGCGCAGCATTTTGTCGGTACGCCAGTCTTTGGCGAGTTCGACCGCGGCGCGCGTGAGATTGCCGCCATAGGCCTGCAGCTTTTCTTCGAGCTTTTCGAGCAAAGTGAAGGCGTCCGCGGTGGCGCCGGCAAAACCACCGAGAATCTTACCGTTAAAGAGTTTACGCACTTTCACGGCGTTGCCTTTGAGAATGGTTTGGCCGGCGCTGACCTGGCCGTCGCCCGCCATGGCGGTTTGACCGTCGCGCTTCACGCAGAGAATCGTCGTCGCATGCATTTTCATATTATAAAATCTCCTGACTTGCCCTAACGGGTATTACCACACCGCGAGGTGATCTTCGGTAACACCGTAGCCCGTGAATCTTTCGCTAACACCGTCGATCTTCACCTGGCCGTCAAAGACGCCATAGGGCTGCACAAATTTACTTTTGAGGAAACCCATGTTCAAATCTTCGCTGCGTGCCCCAAAAGGTCGAAAGCGCGCTTCGAAGACATTGTCGCGGGTAAGAATGCGCCAGATCGACTTTTCGGCGGGGCGAATATAGTGAAAGTGCGCGGAGCTGAGCCCCATGGGTTTACCGTCGAGCCACAGCGCGTTTTCGATACCGTCGTTGAATTTATCCACGAGATTCACAGAAAGAGATTTACCCGACTCTGTCTTGCCGATCATCGAAAGCCAGTTCCATTCTGTGCGCCGCGCGGGATAACCCTTGGTGTAGTCGAGAATACCGTATTCGCCTGAAAACTTCTGCCGCTTGCCGTTCTGGCTGAATTCGCCTTCGCAGAACAGACCCATTTCTTTGTAGGTGAAATTAAAAGGTCGATTTTGCGCGGGGGCAATGGTGCTCAGACCATTGCCGGTCAGGCGAAACATGGCCGTAAGATCGTAATCCGCACCGCGAAAATTAACGACTATCCTTTCACGCGATGGTAAAATTTCATAGCTGCCGAGACGCCAGCTATCCGCGAGGGTCGCGTCGAAACCCGAATTAAACCCCAGGGGCAGCGTCAGCTTGTCTTCGATGAAACGTTTTTCGGCAGGGATATATACATAACTGAAGGCGGTGCCGATGTAGCCCGCGTCGGCAATCGCGATACCGGCATAGAAGTCGCGGCTGAAGATACCCAGGTAGATCCATGCCTTGCGTTCTGTGCGCCGGCGCGGCGCGAGGCGCGAGTTGAAATCCCACTCTGTGGTTTTTGTATCTTCGATCGGTCCATCGTATAAACCGAAGATATTTTTTTCTTCGGGAACGGGCAGGGTTGCTCGCTGCGGCTTGAATTCACTTTCCATAGCAATCGGGGAGTTGGCGGCTTCTGCACTCAAGCGTTCTCCTTATTTGGGCTGCATGAGAAAGGCATTCACGGCGTTGGCGCACTTGCGGCCTTCGGCGATCGCCCAGACGATGAGGCTTTGGCCGCGGCGCATGTCGCCCGCTGCAAAGACCTTATCGACACTGGTCTTGTGCGCGCCGGCATGGTCGCCGAAGTCGGCTTTGACATTGCCGCGTGCGTCGAGTTGCAGGCCGGCCTTTTCGAACTGTTCGATGAGACCACTCTTTTGAGGCCCCAGAAAACCCATCGCGAGCAGCACAAGTTCGGCCTTGAGCTCAAAATCGGAGCCCGGGATATCGACGAACTTGCCGTCTTTCATTTCGACTTTGGTGCAGCTGAGGCTTTTTACATTACCTTTGCCGTCGTCGTTAAATTTCAGCGTGTTAATGGACCACATTCTTTCGGCGCCTTCTTCATGGCTCGAAGAGGTTCTGAGCTTCATCGGCCAGTACGGCCATGGGGTCGAAGCCGCGCGTTCTGCGGGCGGCATCGGGAAAAGCTCCAGCTGTGTGACGGAAGCCGCTTTGTGGCGGTTGGATGTACCAACGCAGTCCGAGCCCGTATCCCCGCCGCCGATCACAACGACATTCTTACCTGCGGCAGAAATCGCGTTGGCAACTTCTATGCCCGCGTTCTTGCGGTTGTTTTGGGGGAGAAACTCCATCGCAAAGTGCACACCCTTAAGGTCGCGTCCGGGAATCGGTAGGTCACGCGGTGCTTCT
>JAFLED010000084.1 GCA_017302045.1 Spirochaetota bacterium | reverse complement strand
GCAACTGGGTACAGGATGCCTACCTCAAGGCATCGAACGTCGGGATAAACGACCAGTTTGGGACGAATGTGGCGGTCAGCGGAAACACAATTGTCGTTGGGGCACTGCAAGAGGCTTCTAGCCAGACAACGATAACGAATAGCGACGGTGTTGCATCTGCCAATAACAGCGCAGCCAGCGCAGGGGCGGTATACGTGTTCCGCCAGGGAAGCGACGGCAATTGGTTGCAGGATGCATATCTCAAAGCCGCCAATGCTGAAGCAAACGATCTTCTTGGGGTCAGTGTCTCGGTCAGCGGCGACACGATTGCCGTCGCGGCGACCAGTGAAGCTTCGAACCAAACGACGATCACGAATACAGACGGTTTTGCTTCAGCAGATAACAGTGCTTCGAGTGCTGGTGCGGTGTACGTATTCCGGCGAAGTAGTGACGGTAACTGGGTGCAAGATGCCTACCTCAAGGCATCTAATGCAGAGGCGGGCGACCAGTTTGGGCAAAGTGTTGCAGTGAGCGGCGACATGATTGCCGTCGGGGCGTACTTTGAGGATTCCAATCAGACAACGATAACGAATAGCGACGGCGTTGCTTCTTCCGATAACAGCGCTTCTGCTGCCGGTGCGGTGTATGTATTCCGGCGAGGCAGTGACGGCAATTGGTTGCAAGATGCCTACCTCAAGGCATCCAACGCAGAAGCAAGCGACCAGTTTGGTACGAGTGTAGCAGTGAGCGGAAACACGCTTGCCGTTGGGGCGAACGGTGAAGGTTCTAACCAGACTACGATAACGAATAATGACGGCATTGCCTCTGCTGACAATAGCTTCGCCGGTGCCGGTGCCGTGTATGTGTTCCGTCGCAGCAGCGACGGCAACTGGGCGCAGGATGCCTACCTCAAGGCGGCCAATGTGGGGCCAGCCGATGAGTTTGGTTTACGAATCGCGCTGAGCGGTAACACGATTGCAGTTGGGGCAAGCCAAGAGGATTCAAGCCAAACGACGATTACGAATAGTGACGGTCTAGCCTCTGCCGATAATAGCGCCACAACAGCTGGTGCCGTCTATGTGTTCCGCCGCGGCAGCGACGGCAACTGGGTGCAAGACGCATACCTAAAGGCATCTAATGCAGGGGCGGGCGACCAGTTTGGCCAAAGTGTTGCCGTGAGTGGACACACGATTGTTGTCGGGGCGCACAACGAGGATTCAAATCAGATAACAATTACCAATACTGATGGCGTTGCCTCTGCGGATGACAGCTCTTCAAATGCAGGCGCGGTCTATGTCTTCAAAGCTTTCTAACATCGTCAGGCGGTGGCAGTTCTGGGTGTTCGTCGGGGGCGCGGCGAGTTTTGGCTATCTCGTGTGCCAAAACTATACTCTGAAGAAGAATTATGATCGGCTGGCCCGCCGCGCTGACAACCCTGCATCAACGCGCCTCAATCGCAACAGCGTTGATGCCTACCACGCGGGCGCGATTAAGAACACCATCCTTAGACGTGGTAGTGACTTTTCTCTCTGTTTCAAGAAATACTTGGCAGTGAATACCAGTGCCGCGACCGGTAAAGTCGGAAAAGTTAAACTCGACTGGCAGATTAAGGATACCGGCAAGGTTAAATTACCCGGTGTTGTGTTCTCCGATTTCACGGATGTGAATTTTCTAAATTGCTTAACAGGTGTTGTCGCTAATACGGAATTTCCACCACCGCCTAGTGATGGCTATTATGTCGAGCACACTCTGACATTTGAAAAAAAGTAACCTACCTCGACATCATGAGGAAATTTTCCGGCGCGGCTTCTGTGCCTCTACTCTCGGTGTCAGCATGGAAGCGCGGAAATAGTCGGCCACCCCTCTGGGTTAGGGCGGAATTTTTCTGACGTTTGGTTACGTTTGCTTCATTAATTTTTTTTCTAAAACCGATTCGTGTCATCAAATGTGCCCGAAGCGCCCGCCTGAGGAGCACCAAACAAACGTCCCGCTTGTCCGGGGTAGGTATCTTTGGCGCGCAGCAGGTAAACATAGGCCTTTAAGGGGTAACTTCCGAATTGTCGTCATAGCGCGCGCATGGAGGCGCGCGGAAAACAGAAGCGCAATTATTTCAGACAACACCTATTCCCTGAACTTTCCATCCCGCCAGATGATCTCCCACAGATGTCCATCCGGATCCTTGAAATACGACGCCATGCCCCATGGATAATGTACCGCCTGACCGCAGGCGCTGCCGCCCGCGTCGACCGCGGCCTTGAGGCAGGCATAGGCTTCGTCCCGGGTGCCGACAGTGGCACTCAGCATCGAGGTGAACTTCTCGGTTGCAAAATCGGCTTCGACCAGAGCCGGTTTGAGTAACAGGTTAAATTCTTCGCGCTCGATAAAGAAGACGCTGGCTCCGGGTAGATCCACCGAAACAGTGTTGTCGTCGAGGTGCACGCGGTCGCCGCCGAAAACCCGTGTGTAAAACGTATGCGTGCGGCGCGGGTCGGCGACGGGCAGCGAAAACGCAGCCTGGTAGAGTTGCATCGGGTGAAGCCTGTGGTTTATGCCTCGGTGCGGCAAGGCGAAAATGCGTTACGCCGCGTCGGGGCCGCAGGCTTCTCCGGTTATGGAAGCATCGACCGCGCACAAACCGACCTTCACAGGCTATGAAAAATTCGTCATCGCCGTGCTTGCGTTTTTACAGTTCACCGTCATTCTCGATTTCATGATCTTACCGCCGCTCGGTGCGTTTCTCATGCCGGGGCTCAATATCTCGCCCGAACAATTCGGCTGGGTCGTCTCGGCGTATGCGCTCAGCGCAGGCGTCTCGGGCATCACTGCCGCGGGTTTCGCCGATAAATTCGACCGCAAAAAAATGCTGCTCGTGTTTTATACCGGCTTTATCGTCGGCACGCTGTTCTGCGGTCTCGCACCGACATACCATCTGCTGCTCGCCGCGCGGATTTTCACCGGTATTTTCGGCGGCGTTTTAAATTCTATCGGCTCGGCAATTATTACCGATCTTTTTCCGATGCAGGTCAGAGGCCGCGTGATGGGCTTTGTACAGATGGCATTCGCGTCGAGCCAGGTGCTGGGAATTCCGCTCGGTCTTTATTTTGCCAACCACTTCGGCTGGCACTCGTCTTTTCTGATGATCGTCGGCGTGGCGACGCCGGTCGGTGCGCTGATACTGATCAAAATGCGGCCCGTCGATGCACACCTCAAGCTCAAATCAGAACGCAACGCCTTCGCGCACCTTTTACACACGGCTTCAAACCCGCGTTACGTGCGCGGCTTCGCGGCGACAACACTACTCGCGACCGGGGGCTTCATGCTCATGCCCTTCGGCACCGCCTTTTTGAACGGCAATCTGAAAATCGACACCAAAGACCTGCCGATCATCTACACCATCACAGGTCTGGCAGCTCTCGTCGCGGGCCCGCTCGCGGGGCGCATGGCGGATAAAATCGGTAAATACCAGGTCTTCACGATCGGCTCGCTCTGCGCGATGGGCGCGGCGATCTATTATACGCAACTACAGGCCGCATCGCTCGTGCTCATCACCGTTATTTCCGCTTTGCTGTTCATGTTTGTCACCGCACGCATCGTCGGCGCGACAACGCTCATCAGCGGCGTGCCCGCACCGCAAGACCGCGGCGCTTATATGGGCATCAGCTCGGCGATGCAGCAAATTTCGGGCGGCATCTCGGCGGCGATCGCGGGTATGATCGTCGTCAAACGCACCGACGGTTCGCTTGCGAACTACGATATTCTGGGTTATGTGGTTGTCGCCGCCATGGCGGTGACAATACTCATGATGTACTTTATCCACCGCATCGTCGACACCCCCGCCCCCGCACGGCCGTGATACCGCAGCAGCGCATCCGCAGTCTCGATGCGCTGCGCGGCTTCGCGCTGTTGGGTATCTGTATTGTCAACCTGCCGCTCTTCGCGCGCAACTGGGAGAGCTTTTACCTGCCGCCGCAAGATACGGTGGCGCGCGTCGGTATTCTAATCAATTCGGGGTTTTTCGACGGTAAGTTTTTCCCGGTGTTTTCGTTTCTCTTCGGCGCCGGCATGTTCTTCTTGCTGCGCGATAATCGCCTCGCGGTGGTCATCCGCCGGTTGCTCGCTCTGGCAGTGCTGGGCGTCGCGCACGGCTTGTTGCTTTTTACCGGCGACATTCTCGTGAGTTATGCGCTGCTGGGCTTTTTGTTTCTGACGCTGCGCCACCGGTCGGCCCGCACGCTGATTTTTATCGCAGGCCTTGGCCTGCTGCTGTCGGGCGCGGCGTATTTTATTCTCGGCCTCGCGTCGCAGACGCCGCCGGCGATTCCGCAGACCAACTATCTCGGCAATTATGCGGATGTCTTGCGGAGTAACGTGCACACTTACCCGCTATCGCTGGTTTTCGTCGCCCTCTATAATGTGCCCGCGGCATTCGCGATGTTCTGCCTGGGTTATCTGTCGTTGCGCGAGGGTTGGTTTCAAAAGCTACGCGCCGGGCGGATAACCCCACTGCTCTTGACCGTCGGCCTCGCGGGAAATCTCTTCTACGCCGCGACGGTGGCTTTTCACCAGAAGCAGCTCATGCCGTTCTCGATGCTCGCTCTCGCCTGGACAGCGCCGCTCTTATCTGCCGCGTATGTGCAGCTGTTTTTCTCGTGGGTACACTCGGGTGCCGCCGCCTTTCTCGTGCGTTGGCTCGCCGCCGCCGGCGAAATGTCGCTCACGAATTACCTGATGCAGTCGCTCATTGCCGGTATTCTTTTTCACGGCTATGGTTTTGGGCTTTATAACCGGTATTCGATGGGGGGATTACTTTTTTTCTCGCTGGCGATTTTTACAGCGCAGTTATTTTTCTCGAATCTCTGGCTACGCTATTTTCACAGCGGCCCCGCAGAATGGCTGCTGCGGGGTTTCGCGCGGCTGCGCTTTACGGCGTTACGCCGATGAAGTGTTACCAGCTACCGCCGGAATCGCCGCCGCCGTCTGAACCTGAACCGCCGTCGCCGCCCCAGTCACCGCTGCTACCGGATCCCGAATCGAAATCGCCGCGGTCGTCGTTGCGCCAGTCCTGGCTGGAATCGCCGTGCGAACCTGAATCGTAATAATTCTGGCTGTGGCTGTCGCCGAAGAACTTATCGTAGATCCAGTTGCCGGCCACTGCGCCGAAGATGCCACCGAGCATCGAAGAGAAAAACCCGCCGCCGCCAAAACCCGATGGGGTACCGGGCGCTCCCGGTGTACCCGCGGCGCTGGCCGCATTACGGCTCATAAAATACGAGATCAGGCGAATGACGAGAAAAATCACACCGATGATAATCAGCCACTTCACCCAACCGCCCGAGCTCGATTGTGTGCGCACGGGCATCTGCCGCGGGGCATCGGGTTGAATGAGAGCGCTATTGGCGGTTTGAAAAGTATCCGCAACAAAGTTCACTGCGAGCCCCAACGCAAGATCGGGTTCTTTGCGCAGGTTCTTGCTTAGAATCTCAACCAGCTTGTCGCGGTGTTCTTTACGAAAAGCCAGCGACGTTTTTCGGCCCGCCATGACTTCGAGCTGGCGCGGGTTTTTCGAGATAATCACTAGTACGCCGTTGAGGCGGCGATCACGGCCTTCGTCGCGCGCAACTTCGGTAATTTTTTTGCCGCCGAGGTCGTTCAGCGTCAGAAACAGTATTTCTTTGCCGGTCTTCGACCGTACCTTACCCAGTTGCTCGTTTGCCGCCGTCACGGCTTTTGCTGAAAACAAGCCGGCCCGGTCTTCGACCGCCGCCGAAAGCGCGCCTGTGACCAGAAGCAGGGTTAACCATTTTTTCATGGGCCGAAGGTATATCCCCGCAGGTGCACAGGCAACTTTTTCCGCAAAAGCTAGGGGTGCGGCTTGTGGGCCGGCGGCACCGGATCATACCCGCTCTTGGCAAATGGCTGGCAGCGCAGAATGCGCCACAGCGTCAGCACGAACGCACGGTGAGCGGGTAATTTCTCGAAACATTCAACGGCATACTCAGAACAGGTCGGGTGAAACCGACACTGGCCGCCCAGAATCGCCGCAAATGTATACTGGTAAAAACGAATGAAAAAAATAAAAATACGTTTCATGGCCGCGGTGCCTCCGATGGCGCAACCCGCGCGTCTTTGGTTTTCGGCAGTTTTCTGAGCGCCGTCTGCAATTCGTCGCAGAGTTTGCCGAAGTCTAAATCCGCCGTTTCTTTTTTGGGCAGCAATGCGATATCGAAACCCGTACCATTAACACGACCCTTTTTCAAAACTGCAAACAGCGCCTCGCGCAGCCGGCGCTTGATACGATTACGCTCATGGGCGGCGCCGAGCCTGCTGGCCACGGCGAAAACGACACGGGGGGGATTACCGCTTTCAGGGACGCGGTTAAAGCGAAGCATCAGGTGTTTGCCGAAAATTTTGCCGCCGGTTTTGAACAGCGACTCTATGCTTTTTTTGGATTTAAGGCTGACGAAATATTGGGCGCGGCTGTCTGGCAGATCAGCGTTTTACGATATCCCAACGGCGGCGTTCGTCTGAAACGGTGAGCTTCCAGCGGCCTTTTTGGCGGCGGCGGCGCAGCACGTCACGGCCTTCGGCGGTCGCGTTACGTGTACGAAACCCGTGTGTGCGGTTACGCTTTTTGTTTGCGGGCTGCCATGTCCGTTTCATGGGTGCAAATTCGGCTTTTGCGATAGGGTGTAAAGGATTTGTGAGATTCAGAATCCGGCATACCCGTGTCCACCGTGGGATATCCCCCGTTGTGATTTCAGAATTATGTCACATTGTGAGTTTGCCCGAGCCTGCCTCGCGCGCGCAGCCGAGGTCAGGTAGACTGCCGCATGAATCGCACAGAAGAACTCACCCAGTCGGGCTTTTGCACTTTGCAACCGGGTTTCGGCGAAACAGAAATCGGCGATCTCTGTGATGAAATGGCACGCTGCGAATCGGAGTTCGAAGACGGCCCGGTGCAGAGTCTCTTGAAGACCAGCGAGCTCGTGCGCAAGATTGCTGCTGCCACGCCGCTGCTCGAAACGGTGCACGCGCACCTCGGCCCAAATGCGGTACCGTTTTCTGCTTTTTTTCTCGATAAATCGGCGCACAGCAACTGGCAGATGCCATGGCATCAAAACCTGCGCATTCCGGTCGAAACCCCTGCGCCTGTAACCGCACTCGTCGAGAATGGGGTAGCCCATATAATTCCCGATGCCGCTTATCTCGGCAATGTTCTCATCGCGCGCATCAGCCTCGACGCACAGAGGCCCGAAAATGGCGCGCTTGAGGTTATTCCCGGTTCACACCTTGCCGGCATTCTCGACGAGACGGCGGTTGCGGCGGCTGGCGATTCGGGTTACGGCATTTGCCCCACGCTCGCCCCAGGCGACATTTTTTTCTTCAAAGCTCTGCTCGTGCACCGCTCGAAACCTTCGCTGCTGCGCACTCCGCGGCGGGTTCTGCAGATCGAATATGCGCCCGGGCCCCCGTCGGGCTGCCGTTGGTTTGGGTTAACGTAAAGAATCGTTGCCACCAGACAAACAAAGTATGCCATGCATGTATGATTCCCATGCGCGCGCTCTTTTTACCTGCGTTGGTGGTCGCAGCAACTCTGGCCGCCGATAAAGCCGGCGTTCCTGAGCCCAAGCCTGCGTTACTCGGTGTTGTACCAGCACCAGCGCCGCGCGGGGTGCGTATTCACCAGGTTCTGGGCGATTCTGCCGCGCAGAAAGCGGGTCTCAAGGCCGGCGATGTCATTCTTTCGGTCAACGGCAACGCCATGAATTCGCCGCAGGCTTTGATTCTCGAGATCCGCAAGTACGCGGCCGAGGCGCCCGTGCTGCTCGAATACGAACGCGCCGGCATAAAACAAAAAGTAAAAATTGCTCTCGGCATCAGGCAAGATCCCGCGGCTCTCATCGGCAGGGCAGCACCCAAGATTCGGCTGCCCGTTTATGACAGCGACAAGACCTTTGCGCCGGTACCCGGTAAGGTCTATATCGTCGATTTCTGGGCGACGTGGTGCGGCCCCTGCGAAGAAGTACGCCGCGCGCTAGAAGACTTTAAGCAGAACGGCAAAAACTCCGGGGTCGAAGTGATCGGTATCACCACCGAAGACGCGGCGACGATCAGGGCATTTTACCTCGGCAAGAAACCGCCTTATACAATTCTCATCGATGCGACAAACGATGTCACGATGTCGTTTAACGTACAGGGATATCCCACTTTGGCGGTGATCGATCGTAAGGGTGTTGTGCGCTTCGCCGGCTTTGCCTCGGGCGGTGGGCTTGAAACCGCAATCGGGCTGGCGCAACGCCTCGCGGCCGAACCGCCGCTGCCTTGACGCGCTGTCTTGGCGGGGCAAGCCGCGCATAAATGAACAACGCGTCGCGTTTCGTTTTCGCTCTTCTCGCCGCCTCTAGCAGCGTAACGGCAGAGACGATTTTTACCGGCGACGCGCGCTATGAAGGGCGCATTCTTCGCCAGAACGAAAAAGAAATTCTGGTCCAGCCTAAAATAGGCGCTGCGATCACAATCAACCGCGAGCGGGCAACGGCGATCTATGACGACGAGGGTAATCTCATTTGGTCGCACCCTTCGATTGTGAAAAACGACCCCACACCCGAGGGCAAAGCGAAGGTAGAAATTCCGCAAACAGAATCCGGCGGCCCGTACCGCGGCCTGCATATCGGTGTCGCCGGCAGCTTTGGCGGTTTTTGGCCGAGCGGCCTTGTCAGCTCTTTTCCCCTCGGCACAACCCCGAGTTACCGCTACGATTTTACGATCACGAGCAACGGGGCCTGGTATTACATGAACGACCAGGCCGTTACTTTTTCTTTGGGTTACGCGCGGCGTATTATGCCGATCGACGGCATCACTGAAAGCGGCTCAACCGGTAACGGGTCCTGGGCTCTAGACTACATCGACGCGCGCATCGGTCACCGCTCGCATTCCGGTATATTTTTTATCGAACCGGGTTTATTGACTGCCGTAAGCCTCGCGCGCGCGGCGCTCATTGTCGATACCGCATCGGGCAGGTACACGAACAGCAGTTATGGCACACCCACGTATCTCGCACTCTATCTGGCGATTGGCGCTCACTTTCAGATCACACGCCAGATTTTCGGCTTCGCTGCCATACGCGCCGAGCACGGATTTACACCTGCGGTGACAGGCGAGGCACCCACCGCAACGGACATTACCGGAAAAGTATTGAGTACAGCGCCGATACGGCTGATCCCTTTCGGCGTATCCGTTCAGCTCGGCGCAACCTGGCGTTTCGAACTATGACCGCGGCGGCAACAGCAGCAAAACCGACGTGCGCCTTTTATACTCTTCATATTCTTTCTGACCGCCCCATTTTTTGTCGGCGGCTTCTTCAAGCAGCGGTATGCCGCTGATCTTGGTTAAGAGCAGGGTCACGAAAAGCGGCGACACCAGCGTTGCGAGTTGCCAACCCGCGAGCACGGGATATGCCATTACAGCAATGCCCGTCCAGAGCACGATCTCGCCGAAATAGTTCGGGTGTCTCGACCACGACCAGAGTCCCGACGTAATAAAGCGACCTTTGTTTTGAGCGTCGCGGCGAAAACGGCCCTTTTGGTAGTCGGCGGTTGCTTCAATGAGAAATCCGACGAGCCATAAACCGGCGCCCACATAACCAAAAACATCCATGCGAACGGGCAACGAGGTCAGGGCTGTCAGCCCCGCTGCCAGCGAGAACGTCACCCAGAGGCCCTGTAAAGTCCATGCCATGAGAAAGCGCAGAAACTTGCCACGAATGTTTGCGAAACGGCTGTCTTCGCCGGCCTTGAGAATGCGCGAAAACAGAAAGAAACCCAGGCGGATTGCCCACACCGCAATAAAACTCGCAATGAGACGCGAGCGCAGGTCGCTGTGCGGATTCATCTTGATGGCAAAAAGTGTGATCGACAGGTAGGTAATGCTGCCCGTGAAATCGTAGAATTTTTCTGTTCTGAAGAGATACGCAGGTACGAAAGCAAGCCATTGAATCACAAACGCCGCGGCGATACAGACCCAAATAACCGGAAATTTACCGAGCGTAAATACGGGAACCGACGCGCCGGCCCACGCAAAGGCCGCGCCGATGGCCACAGCCAGCGGAATGGTGATGAGTGCAATTTTATCGTCTCTGTCCACCGCCGAGAACGGCCGGGCAGAGAGCGCTACGTCAAGTCTTTCGCCATTCGGTGTAAGACAATTATTTCGCCGGCGTGAGCAGCTTACCGAGCTGCTGCAGCAGGTCGGCACTGCTGGAGACCGAAATGCTGCTGATTTTCGCCGCAATCGTCTCGATCTGCTCCCATTCTTTGAGCTTCACGAGCAGGGGGTTATCTTCCATGAGTTTCACAGTGTTGAGCAGGCTGCGCGTCGAAGCTGTTTCTTCGCGCCGCGTGATGACATTGGCCTGCGCGCGTTTCTCGGCCTCGATCACTTTGTTCAGAATATCTTTGATCTCGCCCGGTAAAATCACATCTTTCACGCCGGCGCCGAGAAATTCAAGGCCCCAGCTACCCGCATTCTTCTTCAGCTTCTCGAGAATAAACTGCCCGATCTCTTCTTTTTTCTCGAGCAGCTCGTCGAGCTTCAGCATGCCGACATATTCGCGCAGAATCAACTGTAACTGAATGTAGAGCTGCTTCTCATATTCCTTGATATTTTGAAAGACCGCGAGTGGGTCGGCGATGCGGTACAGACAGACAAAGTTGAGGCGCAGAGTTACCTTATCATGCGTCATGATCTCTTGTCCAGCCATGTCGAGCTGCTGTTGCCGCATGTCGATCGTCTCTGCCGTGACCCGCGTTGGTCCATTCCAGAAATAATATTTTCCCGGCTCGAGAACGCGCTGAAACTTTCCGTTAAAGAACAGCAACCCCTTTTGAAAAGAAGCGAGGTTTATCGCCAAAAGGTAGGGTGTGAGCTCGGCATGCGCCAGAATCGACGCATGTATATTCGGCGAGATGTCTGCCACAGAAAAGTCGATCAGCTCAAACGTATTTTTTTGCAGAATGTTCCAGAACGCGGTCTTACCGGGTTTGAGCACTTTCTGAAAATGGCCGTCGACAAAGTGCAATGCGATTTGGTGGTCGGCGACGTCGATGACATCGAGCAGTTCTGCTAGCTTCGCGTCTTTCAAAAGTAGCGCCAAACCTTTTGCGGGTTTGCATTCGAGAGCAAGTTTATGCAGCTCAAGCACCTTGGCACCGAATATGGGCAGGGCGTGTTTTCCTGGTAACAAAAACCGCTCATACTTGCCTTCACGGTATAAAATTCCAATTTGATCTTGTTCAATCGTTACGGCCATACATCCTCTTTACGATCTGATCCTGACAACGGAGCCACCTATTTCCTGCGGAGGCGCGCTTAAGCCGCCCGGCCACAACGCGGGGTAACACCTGGCGTTGCTTAAGAACGGCGGTATCTGCCGCCTGCAAGGCAGGTTGTGGGTTCGGGTATGCCCCGCAGCCCCGCTGCCAGAACGAGCTTTTTAGCAAGCTCACTGCTTGCGTCCATTTAGGGATAGCGCCCTCCCATATCCTTTTGAGGGATTAGCCTTATGCTCTACCACTAAGCTACCTGCATTGCTGCAGAGCGGGATTCGAACCCGCGACCCTAAGGTCCAAATGGTGCCGACAGGTAAGCCGCGAGATACCCGAAGCCACGGCAGGGCATCGCCCGGCGTTTAGACGCCGCAGGATTACGGAACCGGCGGTGAAACCTTTCGCCGCGCGGATGCGCGTCAAGCCTTTCGGCGCAACACGGTGCCCCGTCGAACTGGGGTCGGAAGCAGATACCGGTTCAAAAAAATTTGCCGACCAAGAGGCTCATTTATATATTAGCACTGTGATTGATAGAGTGCTATCAGTCAAAACAAACAAACGCCAGAAATGGCCTTTTGGAGGGAAAATGTTAGTGAAAGCACATTCTATACTTCGACCCAGCTCAGCACAAGTCTGGCACGACCTCGCAGAGGTTCAAAACGAATTTGACCGAATCTTCCGCTGGAACTTCGGCGACGGTGTGAGCGGTTATTACCCACCCGTCAATATCCGCGAAAACGAAAATGCCTATGTTGTCGAAGCCCGTATTCCGGGTCTCGCCAAAGAAGATGTCAGCGTCGAGCTCGAAGGCCGCAAGCTGACCATCAAAGGCGAACATAAGCGCGCTGAAGCGCAGTACGGCCGCGAAGAACGCGCCTCGGGTAAATTTGAGCGTGTCATTACTTTCAAACACGCACTGGCGCAGAACGGCATCAACGCCGAGGTCAAAGACGGCATTCTGACTGTCACTCTGCCCAAGGCCGAAGAAGCAAAGCCGCGCAAGATCGAGATCGTTGCAAAGTAAGGAGGAAACTATGTTCGGATTGCAAAAGAAAACAGAAGAAAAAGCCGCGGTGGCAAACGGTGTTACCTACCTTCCCGCGGTCGATATCGCCGAAACCGAAGCGGGATACACCATCTACGCCGACGTTCCGGGTGCAAATAAAGACAATGTCGACGTCACCTTTGAGAACGGTGTAGTTACCCTGAAGGCAAGCGCCGCCGCATCGAGCGAGCAGAATCACGATGGCATTATCCACCGCGAGTTCCGCCGCGCAAGCTATGAGCGCGCGTTCCGTGTCGGCGACGACGTCGATGCAGATGCGATCAGCGCAGAAATCGCCAACGGCGTGCTGCAGGTAAAACTGCCGCGCAAAGCGAGTGCGAGAAAAACGATCGCCGTCTCTGCGAAATAAACTTCCGGAATCAGATCCGCAAGCCCGCGCCTCGCGCGGGCTTTTTTGTTTTCAAACCCGCGCCAAAGTGGGATTGATCCCGTCGATGAAACCGTTTTTTTCCGCGTTGGTAATCCTGCCCTTGTTCTTGTTCTGTAAGTCGGTCGAACGTTTTCCCGACGCCAAGACCCGGTTTCCGTTAAAAAATAAAGGCATCCTGGTTGCGGCACAAGACCGTGTCTCGGCATTGCCCCCCGTCGAAGCCGCATACCGTGTCGCCGCGGGCGAGGGTGCGGGTTCGATTCATGTCTTGCCGCTGATGCCGGCGCCGGCTCTCGAATTAC
>JAFLED010000083.1 GCA_017302045.1 Spirochaetota bacterium | reverse complement strand
TCCTCTGGGATAATTCCCGGTCCGTCCGCAACGTTAATCCACCATCAGCACTATCTTACCCGTCGAGGCACGACTCTCGAGTAACCGGTGCGCTTCGCCGATCTGGTGCCACGACATCTGGCGTGAAATTACGGTCTTCAGTCTTTTGGCCGAAAACTCTTCCATGACTTGCCCCAGTTCGTGATTCAAGAGATCCGGATTTTCTTTCGCGACGCGCAGCATATTCACGCCATAAAAACCTTTGCTGTTCAGCATCAGGTCGATCATCGAAAGCGTTACCATACTCAGCACCTGTGGAATCAGCGTCGGCAACGCAAAAATGTTACGGTCAGAAAGCGCCGCGGCGCCGAAACCCACAACCCGCCCATGCGGCTTAATAATGTTGAGGTCTTTTTTAAAATACGAACCGCCCACCGAATCGAGTACGACGTCGATTTTCTGACCGCCGTTGAGGCGAATCACCTCGCGCTCAAAATCGTCTTTCTGATAGTTGATGGGGAAATCGACACCGTACTCGCGCAACAGATCGAGTTTTTTTTCAGAGCCTGCGGTCGCGAAAACCGTACAGCCGTGGTTCTTCGCCATCTGTATGGCCGCAAGACCGACACCGCCCGCACCCGCATGAATCAAAACGCGCGCGTTTTTAAGCAAGGTACCGGTCTCAAACAACGAGTGGTATGCCGTGAGAAAATTCACAGGGATCGACGCCGCTTCGGCAAAACTCATGCTCTTCGGTTTTTTAACCGCGGCGCGCTCGTCGGCAACGGCGTATTCGGCATAACCGAAAAAATTCGTCAGCGCCAGCACTTCGTCGCCGGGCTTGAAATTTTTCACTCCCGCGCCGACTTCGCTGATAATACCCGAGACCTCGTAACCCGGCACAAACGGGAACTTAGGCGCGTCGTTGTACTGCCCCTTGCGCGCGACGATATCGGCGAAGTTAAGACCGAATGCCTTAACCTGAATGAGAATCTCGTGGGCCGCCGGTTGCGGCGCGGGCCAGTCTTCGACTCTGAGCGCCTCGGCATCGCCGGCGCGGCGAAAAGGTATAGCTTTCATGGTTGCTCCTATCGGTGGGATTTATTTTTCTTATGATGCTTGCGCTGAGCGGCTGGTTTTTTCTTTTCGTGCCCTGCTGGCACCTGAAAAATCGGCGGCGTCGCCGAAGCCCGGCGCAGCCAACTGAGTTTCTGCGTTCTCTTTTGGTTTGTGGTGCGTATAATCTCGACAATCGCCGCCGTCGCAATCGCAGGCCCCTTCTCTGCGATGAGGCCACGGTAGATGCCCGAAAGGCGATAGAGATCGCGCGGTTTTGAACCAATGAGTTTTGCGAGCATGGCTTTTGCTTCACCACCCGCGATTTCATGCTTCTGCATGCCCTTCATTGCATGCCGTATCATAAACCAGAATGAACTCTGGTCGCGGTACTTCTTAATGACAAAGGCCGTGATAAAGAACTCAGGCCAGCGAGGGTTTGCAGCCTTTTTCGAAAATAACCCATAGCCCGCGCCGATGAGACGCGGCACGGTCCATTGCAGAATATCCTGCGTCGCCTGTTGACCCGGCGTCTTTTCTTTCATATCTTTTTAAGACCGATGGATGCAAGCTGCTCGTCGAGCCGCGTCAGATCGGCCGGTAAGATGACGGTCGCATCTTTACGCGCGACACCAGAAAGTTTACCGAGATACGCTTCGGTGAGGCGCAGCGACATCGCCTGTTCGCCGCCAGGTACTTTCACCGCTGCAGCGACGGTTTCAATCGCCTGAGCGGTTGCTGCCGCGAGCGCCTCGATCTCTTTCGCACGTCCCTCGGCCTCGTTGATGCGGCGCTGTTTTTCACCCTCGGATTTATTGACGAGCTCCGCTTTAAGACCTTCAGAACTGTTGATCTTCGCCTGCATCTCGCCTTCGCTGCGCGCGATCACGGCACGGCGTTCGCGTTCGGCGGTCATCTGCCGCTCCATCGCGTTCTTCACCGAGACCGGCGGCACGATGTTCTTGATTTCGTAGCGCAGCACACGAATTCCCCATGTCTGGCCGACTTCTGAAAGCACGCTGACAATTTTCTGGTTAATGACTTCGCGCTCTTCGAAAGTGCGGTCGAGTTCGAGCGTACCCATCACCGAACGTATCGTCGTCTGCGCAAGCTGTATCGACGCAAGGCGGAAATCCGTCACACCATAACTCGCGAGCACGGGGTCTGTCACCATCATGTAGATAACGCCGTCGACCTCGACCTTGACATTGTCGTGCGTAAAACAATCCTGCGGTGGCACAGGTATCGCTTCTTCTTTAAGATCCTGAATAAATGTCACCTTGTCGACAAACGGCAGCAGAACATGAAAACCACTGAGCAGTGTTTTCTGGTATTTGCCTAACCGCTCGACGATCGCCGCGACGCGCGGCGGAATAATGCGCACCGAGGCGACCAGTTTCACGAGAAAATAGAGTAAGAGACCGCCCCAGACGGCCAGATTGAGGTAATTCATTTTTCTGCCTTCTTCAGCGGAGCCTCATGGCTCGTCAGGGTGCTGAGTCCCTGGAAATAAGACTGTAGCTCGGCGATCTTGCCCGGAACGACCGAAATCTTCGCATGCGACAGCACCTTGCCAAACTCTTCGAGAAACTGTTCGACAATGCGCATTTTCACAGCGCTTTCGCCGCCGGGTTTCTGAATCGCTTCGGCAATACGCCTGAGCCCCATCGCCGAGGCGTCTGCGACAAGCGTGATTTCGCGGCTGCGCCCCTCGGCTTCGTTAATACGTTTCTGTTTTTCACCTTCGGAAAGATTAATCGCCGCCTGCTTTTCTCCCTCTGAAACATTGATGCGCGCCTGTTTTTCGCCCTGCGCAAACGTAATATCGGCGCGTTTCTGCCGTTCGGCCTCCATCTGTTTTTCCATCGTGTTCAGCATATTCGCAGAAGGGTCGAGAGAGCGGATTTCGTAGCGGATGAATTTGATGCCCCAGGGTTCGGATGCCTTGTCAATTTCATGGACGATCTTTTCGTTCACCTTGTCGCGTTCGCGAAACGTATCGTCGAGATTCAGCTTACCGATTTCGGAGCGCATCGTCGTCTGAGCGAGCGAGATGACGGCGGCGTGATAGTTACCGATACCATAACTTGCCTTCTGCGCATCGGTGACTTTGAGGTAAACAATCCCGTCGACGTCGATCTCGACATTGTCCCGCGTGATGCACCGCTGCTTGGGAATGTCGATCACCTGTTCGCGCGAATCGTGGATGTAAGAAATGCGGTCGATGAACGGGACGATGAAATGGAACCCGGGCTTCAGGACGCCCTTGAAAGCACCGAGGCGCTCTTTGGTGGCGAGCGCGCGCATCGGAATCACCCGGAACATACGCAGCAGAAGAATAAACAGGGCCAATGCCCCGAGGGTGATAAAGCTCTCCATGGCGGACTCTCCGCTATGCGGGCGAGCACGTCAAATGCAAAAACTGGTCGTGCGTCACGGCATGTTGAATAAAGATACCCGTCGGCTCGAGCGCATCGAGCGAAAATTCAACACTCTTGCGGTGGCCGACTTTGTGTTCGAAACGGTAAAGCGCCTGCCCCAAACTGGTGATGCGCGCTTCGAGATATGTGAGCTCATAGCGTGCGAGAAAAGGCAGTTCCTGACGCATCGGCTTCAAGAGTGTTAAATTCCATACCGCGGTCTGTATTTTCCTGAAATACGCATACGACGAAAGCGGCGCCTTCGTAAAAATCTTATGCATATCTTCGCTCATCAACCACTGGTCTTTGCGTTTATCGTATCCCGGCGGAAACGCGAAGTGCGCTTCGAAAAAGTGCACTTCGCAACGCAGCTTCTCGCTGAGTGCCTGCAGCGCCCGGGCAGATTGCAAGGGCAGGCAAAAAGCAAGTGTCAGTGCGGCGAACAGATGATGCCGCTTCATGACTCAAGTCTCCTGACGAGAAGATTAATATTCTGCCTGCCGAGAATCTCAACCCGGATGCCCGCGGGAATCTCGCCCCCGGCACTTTTCGCAGGCCAGGTCGTGCCCGAATATTTTACCCGGCCGTCAAAATTGTGCTCTGAAACGAGGCTGATAGTCTCGGCGAGCTGGCCGGCGATGAGCAAATCTTCGTCGGTTTCTGATTTCTCCGAATAGGCCGGGTAAAAAAAGAGAATAATCCGCCGCAGCGTCAGCAGCAGAAAGACAGAGGTCACGGTAAAAAACACGACCGTGAGGTAAGCGTCGGTTAAAACACGCGCGTAGAGCATCGCCGCTGTGAGCAGGGCGCCCAGGCCCAAAAAAATGACGACAAGCCCCGGCAGAAAAAACTCGAGCAAGATGAGCACAATGCCCACACCCAGCCAGATCCAGTAATTCAGTACGTATTCCATATTCTCAGAGAAACAGCGCCGCAGCCCCGTAAATACCGGCATTCTCGTCGCCCTCTGTAAAGGTAAATTTCGCCAGCGGGTGAAAAAGCGCGAATGTATGCGCCCGATACGCTTCTTCGAGTGCAGGCCGCAGCAGCGCTGCGGCTGCCGCCATGCCACCGGTAAAGATAAATTCGGTTATATTCATGAGCTGCGTAATGGTCGCGGCCGCGAGCCCCAGCGCTTCGCCTGCGCCCGAATATGCAGACTGCGCCGCACCATCGCCGGCATGCGCACGCGCCGCAATGTCCGCAGCAGTGAGGACATCCCCGCTTTGCACCTTATACGACGCACTGACGCCCGTCGCCGATGCATAGGCCTCGAGACAGCCGCGGTTACCGCAACCGCAGAGCCGGGATTCTGGCGCCGCCGCGAAAACAGGAATATGACCCACTTCAAAAAAGTTACCTTTGAAACCGCGGTAGAGGCGGTTCTCGTAAACACAGCCGCCGCCGACGCCTGTGCCGAGCGTGAACACCGCAAAGTTTTCGTGGCCTCTGCCCGCACCGAAAAATTTTTCTCCGAGTGTCGCGGCATTGGCGTCATTATCCAGGCGGATGTCTTTCTGCGGAAACAGCTTTTTCAGTTCCGGTATCAGCTCACAATCCCTGACCGCCGGCATATTCGCCGACGCGATAACGACACCCCGCTCGATGTCGAGCGGGCCCGGCGAACCAATACCAACGCGCGCACAATCCTGAAATTCAGGCGCTGCAATAATCGCAGCGAGCTGCGCGATAAACGCCGCGTTACCGGCGCTCGCAATTTTCTGTACTCCGCGGTATTCGAGTCGCTCGCCGTTCAGCGCCGCGAACTTAACCGTGGTCGCTCCGACGTCGATGCCGAGAACTTTCTGTGCGGCCCGCATGGCTCGTCGTCAGCGGACTTTTCTTGCAACAGGGAATGTCATCTCAAAGGGATTCACGGCAACGGCGATGCGCGGGCCATACGACATATCGTGGTAATCGGGAAATTCGCGCGAACCCTCGACCCGGTCGATGAAACAGATCTTGGCGCTGCCTTTTCCGTTCAGCTTTGTTTCGAGATAAAACTCTTCGCCGTCCGCGTATTTTTCTTCTTGTTTCTGCAAAAGCGACCATGGCAGAAATGAAGTCGTAATCGGAAAATTAAAAAACCGCGGCGAAAGCGAGATCGAATAGATATTGTTGCCGGTTTTAGGTTGTTTCACATCGATATGCCATTCTTTCTCACCCTGGCGCCAGTCGAAGTCGGCCAGCTCTTTCGGTATCGCCCAGTTGCGCCGTCCCCACTCTACCGATTCTTGTGTGGAGACGAAAATCTTGGTAATGCGCATATAGGTCTTGTTGTCGTGCTCAAAAAAACCCGGTATATAAAGAAGTTCGTCGTATGGGCCGCAATCCGCTTTCTCATAGTGCACCAGCATCACCGCCCCGGCGCCGCCCCTGAAACTCGCCGCGTTTTCGCTCCCCAATGCCGGGGATGCCAGCACATTCTTTTTATGCGCCGGAAAGAAAATAATGACACCGCTGCCTTCCAGACGCCAGGGTGCCGGAAACTCCGCTTTCTTTGCCATGAGCGCTTATTTCTAAACCGAATCAGCGCGTCAGCGAATAACTCTTTGCGCGCTGATTAAAGTATCGAGTCTACCGCGTGCCTCTCGAATCGCGACCCAACGCGAATCCGCTGACGATACATATACTTTCGAATGCGCGCTCGCTCTATTCGACGCGGCGCTTTTTCGAAGAAGGGTTCAAGCGCGGCCACAAAATGCGCGTTTATCCGCCGATGCAGATGTCGGCCTACCTCGAGCGCAACGCGCTCGAGCTCTATTACACCGACCAGAAAATCGAGACGCCCCACTGTATTATCCCGCGGCTAGGGCAAAAAAAACCCGAACACACGCTCGCGATCATACGCCACTATGAAATGATGCATGTCAAATCGCTGAATGCAAGCCACCCGATGACGCGCTGCCGCGACAAATTTGTCACGATGCAGATTCTCGCGCAAAATAAAATCGCCGTGCCGCGCAGCGTGCTTGTCGACGATCCTTTACACATCGATACCGCATTTGAAAAGATAGGCGAACCGCCGTATATCCTGAAAATCCCCACCGGTTCGCAGGGCACCGGCGTCATGATCGCCGACTCGAAAACCGCCGCGCGCAGCTTCATCGAAACCCTGCTCGACCAGGGTGTGCAGATCATCGTACAGGAATTCATCGCCGAAGCTAAAGGCGCCGATTACCGGGCGATTATACTGAACGGTAACCTCATCGCGGCAATGCGCCGCCAGGCAACAGGTTACGATTTTCGTTCGAACATACACCGCGGCGCAGTCTCTGAAAAAGTCGAACTTTCGATCGAAGCGACGCGCACCGTGAAACTCGCTGCCCGTATTTTGGGACTCACCTTTGCCGGTGTCGATCTCATCGAGTCGAAACGCGGCCCGATGGTGCTCGAGGTCAATGCCTCCCCCGGGCTCGAAGGCATCGAGGGGGCAAGCAGCGTCAACATCGCAGAAAAGGTTATACAGCACTTAGAAGATTTACCACGTTGATCCGTGGGTGCTTTTTATGACATCGGCGCCGCGCTGAACAAAGAACAGCTGCTGGCGGCAACGGCACTGTGGCAGGGTGATGCAGACGCGCTGCAAGTAATTGCCGGTGCCGGTAGCGGCAAAACCACGACCCTCGTAGCCGCCGTATTCGCCGCGGTCGAGGCGGGCTATAAACCCGAACGCATCGCCGTCATCACCTTCTCACGCCGCGCGGCGCATGAGCTAAACGAACGTTTCGCGGCCAAACAACTTGCGCCGGGCTACTGCGGCACTATGCATGCGCTGGCGTGGAAATTTATCCGCGCAGAAGAAAATCCGCCGCGACTGCTGCTCAACGCCGAAAAAGAGCGCGGACGCATGGCACGCGAACTCTTTCCCGAATTCGGCCATATTCCCGAACAGATTCTGCTCTCGGGCGACTTTCTGGACACAGACCAAAGAGAAAAGCTCGCACACGCCTATGCCGGTTTGCTGTCGCGCGAAAACAAGATCGACTTCGACGGTATGATAACGCGCGCAACACAGGCCGAACCCGGCAACGGCAAGTTCGACGCGGTGCTCGTCGACGAGTTCCAGGATACTTCACCCGACCAGGTCGCATTCATCCGCTCGCTGAGAGCGCAAAAGCTGTTCGTCGTCGGCGACGACTGGCAAAGCATCTATCGTTTCCGCGGCGCCGATGTTGCGATCACGCAAAATTTTCTGCGGCATTTTGATAACGCCCGCCGCGTGTATCTGGTGCAGAATTACCGCAGCGGCAAGCCGATTGTAAAGCTCGGCAACCGCGTGATCCGTAGCTCGCGGGTCTATGTCAAAAAAGAACTCAAAGCCACCCGCCCTGCTTACAGCAAGCCGACCTTGTTTTTTGCCGCCGAGGCCGTATCGCCTGAAAACGTTTGGGCGGGCTTTCTCGTTGCATGGCGTCGCAAGTTTCCGGAGCCGCAGGAGAAGACAACCGTGTTAGTGCGCACGAACGCGATCAGGCTGCTCCTCGAAAAAAACAAACCCGATAATTTTGAAATCCTCACAATCCACAAGAGTAAAGGTCTCGAGTTCGACAACGCAGTCGTTTTCGGCGTCGCGGAGCATCTGTTGCCCCACCGTGGCAACGACGCGGACGAAGAGGTTCGTATTCTCTATGTCGCGCTCACCCGGGCCAAGCGCTTTCTGGGCTTTGTCGCCTGGGAGAAAAACGGCCAGGGCCGCTCGGTGTTTCTGCCGCTGCTCATGCGCGAGTGCCGGTTGGTCTATATTTGACCCCACCCCCTATCCCCCCTCCCCATTGACATGGAGAGGAGGAACTCTTCACCCCCTAGGGGGGCCGCAGGCCGGGGTGGGGTATTGATTTACGTGCCCTCTTTAATATCCACCCTGCCCGTTGTGGATGTCTCGTACGCGCAGGCCATAGCGGATGAAATTCTGAACGGGAACTTCTCCCGTGCGCATACCATCGCCGAAGCCTGGCTCAAAGAATTGCCCGCAGCCACAAGCCTCGATGTGAACCCCGAAAAGGCCGAGGCCGAAGAGGCGCATGAGATCGCGCGCTATTTTCTGCACCGCAGCGAACGGCTGGCGAACCTCGCGCCCGGCATGGAACGCGGCCGCGCCTTTGAGGCGATTTTGGCCGACCTCAGCCAAGCCAACCATGTTTCGGTGATTCGTCGCGCGGGGGTGATGCTTTGCCATGCGCAGATCGCCGATAACTTTGCGCGTGACCTCGCGGGCCAGAAAAGCTATCAGCTACAGCTGAAAGACCTGCTGCAACTCACCTATTCGCTGCTCATGATCGCAAACTATGCCTCGGCGCGCGAAGTGCTGGGTTTCATACTCAGTAATCACCCAACGCATGCCGGCGCGCATTACATGGCCGCGCATGCCGCCAATATGACCGGCAATGAACAGGGCTTTTTCGAACATTACCGCGAAGCGCTGTATTTGCGGCCTGAAGTCGTCGCCGAATACCCCGAATTTATGCCGGGAGGCATCTTTCAGGAAATGATGAAACTGGTGCATGAAGAAGATTATGGCGAGGGTGTGCGCGAGCGCATCTACGCGCTGCTGCTCGAAGTCAACGGCGTTTACCGCCACCGCCGCAAACTCAAGGTCGACGAGGCACGCCAGCTCGAGGGCGAATACCAGCGCCTGCGGCAAGAATACACGGGTGCGCGGGTGCATAAAAAGGCTTTTGAACCGCGGCTGCTGCAACTTCTGGCGATGCTGATCATCCACGCGCAGCAGATGCAGAATTTCGAAAAGTTTGAACATTTCCGTTCCGAGATGATCGGCATCGACAACACAATCTGGCAGACATTCCACCAGAATAATCTCGCAGAGGGGCAAAGGCATGGCTAAAGCAGGATTTCCCGCCGCGTTGTATCTGACGCTTTGGATGGCGGTTTTCAACACACTTGGTGCCCAGGCTGCAACGCCCGGCGAAAGTACCCCCCCAGCCATCCCGGCTGCGATCAATGCCGAGCCCGCACAGTTTCTGGATAGTTGGAAGCTGTCGCAGCGCGATTTTCGCGAATTGCCCAATGGCAACCATGCCGCCTCGCTCCTCGAATTCCTGTTTCAGCCCGCGGTGCTCTCGAACACCGATACCGGGGGTTTTGCCCGTGCCGAAAACGTGCAGATATCGATGCTGGGCGAATCGTACCGCTGGCAGCGCTGGTATTTCGGCGGCGCAAATATCTCTCACCCTTCGCGCCCCGGCGAGCCCCTTATATACCTACCGATCGGTATACTCGGTGAAATGACGGCTGAAAAGTATCTGTCGTCGAATACGGGTAAAAATGGCATCCATCTGAATCCGCTTGCGGTCAAAGATTCGGTGAACATGGCGCAGCTTTCGCTGCCGCTGGGCATCGGTGGGCCATCCTTCATACCGCGCGCCGCCGCCGACCGCGAACCCGCCAGCGACTGGGGCGCACCGCAGACCTCGCGCGGTTTCGCCGCAGGCTCCTTCGAAGGCCATGCACTCTATACCTTTAACGCCGCGGAAAAGCGCACAGGGTTTCTGTTCGCCGACGGCTATCTCGCCCGCCGCAACTTCAATAACCTGAGCTCCGCCGAGACCGCCGGCGAAGGTACGCTCGTCGGGGCGCTGACGCCGGGCTGGCAACCCAACGACTCGCTGCACTTTATCGCGCAGGTGCGTTCGCGCACCAACCTTGGCGCCGAGAATTTTTTTAAGGAATCACAAACTCTGAAAAGCGGGCAATATTCGCTGCTGGGTCACTACAACTTCAGTTCGGGTAACGCCGAGGGTGCGCTGGCCTGGGGCTATTCGTACCGGCAGACAAACCTCAATTCTGACTCCCTGACACGCTCGCTCACCGACACACCGATTCAGGCGCCCGTCATGCAGCCCGAAAACGCGCACACGATGTTTCTCGACGGCTCGGGTTTCAAGAAACTCGCATGGGATCTCATCCCAATCGAATACGGCATGAACTCGCGTTTCGAATTCGAGCACCGCAGGCAAGCTCCGCCGTCGAATCTCATGACCGAGACCTTAAATGGCACAGCGCTGGCAGCCACACGCTATGACGGAGCGTCGGCCGAGGCCAATTACCTGATGCGCTGGCAGCCTTTTCTGCGTGCCGTAAAAACGACCGCACGCTCGCAGTTTAATGCGGGCGTGAATGCGCATATCGACTGGGGTTTTACCGATGCGGGCACCAAACTCGGCTTTGTGCATCCTGCGGGTTATCTGAAAGGCCAGACATACCTCTGGGGCTCGTCTTTTATCGTCGGCGGCGGGGTATTACACGACACGTTGGGTTTTACGCTGCAAGAGGTCTCGTATCTGAACCCAGATTCGCTGAGCGGCACGCGCTATAATTGGAGCGATACCAATGGCAATGGCACGGTCGATAATGGCGAACTCTCGCAGGCTTCGACCACAGGCGGCAAATACCACCGCTCGGGCGGCAACCTGCAAGCCCCGCAGAAAGAAGAGCTCAATCTGAGTTTTGGTTATGCGGGCTGGCGGCACTGGCTTCTGCAACTGAATTTTAACGGCCGCATTTACCGTAAGCTGTTCGAGGTGCGCTATGCCGATGGCTCCTCACCCACCTTTACCGGCAGCACGGCGAATGGCGTTGCGGTCTATAACAAGACCGCGACAGGCGGCGAGCTCTATGAACTGCGCAACGCCGAAAAAGACGCGTATTACGCGCATGTCGAGATCACGCTCGCCAAAACGCCCGACTCGGGCGACTGGATTTTCCGTGGTTCGATCGGGGGTTATTATGGAGCCGGTTATTCGCCGCAGGGTCTGAATGCCTTCTATAACGATACCGGCGCTTACAACGAATCGACCGCCGACCCGAACTTCCGTGAAACCCGTTTCGGCAGGCTCGACAACGACCGCGGGTATATCGGGAAAATTATCTTCGGCCGCCGCTTCGGCAAGGTTTTCACCGTGACGAATGTGCTGCGTTACCGCGACGGCGAGGCGATGGCGGGTTATCAGGTCGTCACAGGGCTCGCGCAGGGGCCGATCATTGTACCCACCGAAGAACGCGGCGGTGGACTTTCGGGTGTCGGCCGCCACACCTACTCCTTTGCATGGGATCTGCGTCTGCGCTACGATGCGGTCTTGTTCGGCAACAAGGCCTGGGCATTTCTCGATGTCTATAATCTGCTGAACTCGCGCACCGAACTTGCGGAATACCCCATGGTCGGTACCGCCTACCGCGACCCCGTGGAACAGGGAATTCAGCGCAGCATGCGCCTCGGCTTCGGCATGAACTTTTAGTTGCGGCCCGCATTGGATCCGCAGGAGCAAATTGGCTTTTTGATGAGATTGACAGACCCGTTTATTCGATAAAATAAGTTGTCATCTCGCCTTTGCCTTTCACCAGCATTTTGCCGCGTTCGGTTTTTTTGAACTCGTCACCCAGCTGATTGGCAACACGCTCGGTCACATGAATCTTGCCGGGTTCGCCATGGCTCTCCATGCGGCTTGCCGTGTTGACAGTATCGCCCCATAGATCGAAGATAAACTTTTTCGTGCCGATGACGCCCGCCGTCGCTTCGCCGACATCGATACCGATTCTGAGCTGCAACGCATTCGAGGCATGCACCATTTCGAGAATTTCACGCGCAAAGCGGATGATCCGGCTGAGATCGTCGGGCCGGGCCTGGGGAATACCCGCCACAACCATGTAAGCGTCGCCGATCGTCTTGATTTTCTCGAGATCGTATTTTTCGACGAGAATATCGATCAGCGAAAAAACTTCGTTTAACCGGCGCACCAGTTCGCCCGGCGGTGTGCGTGCCGAGATCTCGGTAAAACCGACAATGTCGGCGAAGACCACGACGACGGGATCATAATGATCGGCGATCGTGGTCTCGCCTTTTTGCAGACGTTGCGCGATATCTCCGGGCAGAATATTCAGCAGCAGTCGCTCTGAACGCTGTTTCTCGAGATTCAACCGCTCTTCGGAATGCCGCGAAAGTTTGAAGAAGAGTTTCACGACCAGTAAAATGACTATGAACGTCGAGGTAAACGTGAGTAAGAACAGACCGTCGTACATCTCGGGTGTCACATTTACCAGACGAAATCCGGTCTTTTTTACGTAATAACTCGCACAAAAGCCGATCAACCCGGTGAAAAAACCATAGAAGACGCCAAAACGGTTGTTGTAAAAAATCACATACGGCAACGCCGGCAGAGCCAGGTAAAAAAGATAATTACCAATGTCCCAGCCGATGAGCAGCGTAAAAATAAATATATGAATCTGCACCAGCGTCGTAAAAACCAGGCGCGCCGCAAGCGGTTTCTTCCAATACGCCAGCAGAATACAGCTCAGATACCCCGAAAATAACGACCAGTTAATGATGTTATTGAGCACCTTATGCTGTATGTGCAGCACGAAATAAGGCACGAAAGCGTAGACAAGAGTTATCGCCATTACGATGGCGATAAGCACATTAAAAATATAATAAGAACGCTTTTCGTATTCGGGCATGCCGTCGCTGACGCCGATACTGCGGTACGCTTCGAACCAGCCGCGCTTCTTCATCGCTTTACCCCGCAAAATGCACGCAATTCGGGCGATAGAAAAGAAGAGATGCGGATATCTGCCTGCGAGAGATCCTGATTGCCGGAGTGCGGATTTCTATAGCCGACACAGCGCATACCGGCGGCTTTCGCGCCCAGCGTGCCGTTTTTGCTGTCTTCGATTACAACCGCAGCCGTAGCGGCAACTCCGCAGAGCTCTGCTGCTTTCAGAAAGATGTCAGGCGCGGGTTTTCCCCTTGTAATATCTTCGCCCGTCACCACCGCTTTGAATTTGTCGGCGAAACCGAGCTTTTTTAAGATCAGCTGCACATTATCGCGCCGCCCCGAAGAAGCGACACTCATGGGTATCTCTGCCGCGGCAAGGTCTGCCATGAACTCACTCACGCCTGCAAGCGGTACAAGCGGCGCAGCGCCAAGCGCCTTCGCCTTGAGATCTTTTTCG
>JAFLED010000082.1 GCA_017302045.1 Spirochaetota bacterium | reverse complement strand
AGCACGGTGATCATCGCTTTGAGTACGCCCGCGTTCACACGCAGGTCGCCGTTGATCTGCGGAATCGCCGACCCTTCGGATTTAAAACCGTAGTAGAAGTAATGACCGCGGTCTTGTTTCTTAGCGAGGTGATAGAGACGGCGCGCGCCCCAATCTTCTTTTTGCGCCACTTCGGCGCCGCGCTTTGTCAGCGAAGCTTCAACTTCGTCTTTTGCGCGTGTTTTTTCGTCTGCATTCTTGTCGGAGAGGACAAGAACCAGCTCGTAGTTCTTTTTTGCCATGTAACCCCCTATGGTTGTATAGGAAAGGTGCTTCGGGATTTTGCGAAGCAAAATCGAGAGCCCGTTCCAGAAGGCAATCCAACTTAGGCTTTTCAGACAGGGTGCAAAGCAAAAACGACCCTTAGCCTATGCGTGTCGCCGTTATACAGATGAATTCGCAGAGCGACACAGGGCACAACTTCGAATCGGCAGAGATGTTGCTCAGCAATGCCTCAAAACAAGGCGCGGCCTATGCGCTCTTGCCAGAAAACTTCGCTTTCTTCGGCGGCGAACAGGAGAAAATCCACAAGGCAGATGAAATTCATGCAGCGGCTGCCGGTTTTCTGAGCCGCACTGCAAAAAAACTGGGGATGACCATCACGGGCGGCGGTTTTCCCGTGCCGGCAGAAACCGGCAAGGTCTTCAACGCCGCGGTAACGTTTTCTCCTGAAGGTATTGAAATACACCGCTACGACAAGCTGCATTTGTTCGACGTCTCGCCCGGCGACAATGTCAGCTACCAGGAATCGCGTTCGACCAAGGCGGGAGAACGAGAGCTCGCACTCATCGACCTGAAACCTTTTCGCGTGGGCATGACGGTATGTTACGATATTCGTTTCCCTGCGCTTTACCGTAAATACGCGCTCATGGGGGCGAATGTCCTCTGTGTGCCCGCTGCATTCACGAAATTAACCGGCGCAGCCCACTGGCACTCGCTGCTCCGCGCGCGCGCGATTGAAAATACCTGTTACGTACTCGCCGCGGCACAGAGCGGGCAACACTTTGGCGGCCGCGAAACTTTTGGACACAGCCTGATTATTGACCCTTGGGGTGAAATTATGGCCGAACTGCCAGAACGCCCCGGCTTTATCATCGCGGATATCGACACTGCGCGTATCCGCGAGGTACGTTCGCGCATGCCTTCGCTGACCCACGATAAGGTCTAAGGCAAGTCCCGCAAAAGCTGAAAGCAAGCGCGCGGATGTCCACATTGACGCGGCACAGGCCGCGCCTGACTTTTGCAGAACTTGCCTAGCGCGGCTCTTCGCTCTGTAAAAATTCGCGCATTTCGGGCTGTAAGGGAAAATGCCAGTGTAATTTTTGCTGATCGAGCGGAGCCGAAGCGCCGCTGGGGGCATCCGCCGTAATCGTCTGCAACGAAGCAGGCGTAACTTCACCCGTAAGCGTTGTGAGCTGGTCTGATATCGCGGCCCCGTGCGTCACCGAAGTTGAAACGTCGTGGTTAAACACGGCAAAATACTGCGGGCCCGCGACGATCGTGAGACCCGTACCTCCCGAAGTAAAGTTTGTGTCGGTGTATGTGCCGTTGATCTTCATCAGCTTCACCGCATAACTCTGCAACGCCCCGGAAATCTGCGAACTGCTCGCCGCATAAGAACCGGCGGCGAGTGTATTGGTAAGTTCCTGGGAATACGCGGTTGTCGCGGGTTTGAGCGCATAAGTATAATTACCGGCGCCCCCCAGCGTGAAAGAAGAGGCATTACTGTTGAAATGAATTTTTGCCACCGTCGGTTGATCGCCGAGATTGCCGCTCAGCATCGCCGCCCACATATAACGATAACTGCATGAAAAATGTTTGTATGTCAGGCCCGATGTTTCGTTACAGAGCCCGCCACCCACAAGGCCGCTGTCGACGGCCTCGATGCCTGCGTTGACCCCCGCAACACCGATCTGGTTATTTTTGAAAATCGAGGCGATACCGCCTAAACCATAGACGTCGGCAAGGTAGCGAAAATAAACATACGACGTCGCATAGTTGTCGAGCATAAACGAGTTCGTTTCTTTAATGAGAGATGTGCCATTGAGAAGCGCGCTGCGGAAATTGTTGGCGCGGCCGGTCTGCGGCCCATAACCCGTGAGATCTGAACTGACCTCGGCGAGGCCCTCGTCAACCCATGGCGGCTCGACGTCGTTTTGATCGCCGCGGTAATATTTACCGAACTGCAGCAGGTGCTGGTATTCATGCGCCAGCGTCGCGTAAAACTGCGTCAGGTTATTTTTGCGCAGCGCATCTTCGAGGCCCGGGTAGGTATCCAGGTAGAGCATCTCGGCATGGTTGCTGTGGTATTTGCTGTTGGTCGAATTGACCGCGGCTTCGGTGTAATGGTTGATCGGGTCAAAGTAACCCGCAATATAGCCCCCACCCGCTTGATATCCATCCTGGATATCGAGCAAGAGCAGAATTATCTTGCCGCTACCGTCGACGTCGGTCGGCGTCGTATACCAGAGATGCTCTACCGGTACGACATTGTTTTCAAAAGCCGCTAAAAGGCCGTCGATGGCCGACTTGGGTACGTCGCGCTTGGCCTCGGTATAGATTTCGGCATTTTTCGAAGATGCGGCAAACATCGAGGTAACCCGGTAAAAAGAGGAATCACCCGAATTGAGATCGCTGCGCCGCGCCCAGAAGCCCTTGCCGCCGGGGGGGTCATACAAGGCGCTGCTGCCGACACAATGTAAGGTCAGAAAAAAAAGAGCTGCAGGCAAAAATAGCCGCACCCTGCGGAGTACCCGATTACCCGGGGCTGTCAATCTAAAATATCGGATCATGTATAGTTTTGCAGCCGCCCCTGTTGTACGATTGAATCCGACCGAAAGTATCTCTTCAGAGTCAATTTATCCGCAGCAACTGCATAGCCGCACCCGATCGCAGCGGCGGCCTCCGGTGCGTGCGTGCCATATTTGTCTTTCCGGGATGGCCGATACTGCGGATATAGCCCGCATGAACTTTCGCGAAACTCAGCAAAATTTAGAAAACCAGATTGCGCAGGGCCTAGATTCACTCGAGGGTCTGACGCGTATGGCCGCGAACTCACTCTTCGAGCAGGCAGGCCAGGTCGCCGCACTGTCGTCGCTGGCCGAAAGCGTGCGCCCCGTCGTTGAAAACGGCGCCGCGCAGGTTTTTGAATTCGGCCGCACACTCAACCGCTCGGGCGGAGATCTCTCGCGCACGCTGCTCGATCGCATCGGAATGTAAAAACAGTGGCCCACCAGTTTGCCCACGGCACTTACCTTGTCACCGGCGCCTCAAAGGGTATCGGGCGTTCGATCGCACTCCAACTCGCCGCGCATGGGACTGAACTCATTCTGCTGGCGCGCGATAAAAAAGCGCTGCAACAGACAGAGCTCGAAATCAAAAAATTGCATGCGCGCAGCAATGTTTCGGTGTTCAGCTGCGATCTCTCTGACCGCAAGACCATCGAACGTTGCGTGAAAGATATCCGTAAACGACATAAAACGCTGGCGGGGATTATCCACGTTGCGGGTTACGCACGCCCGGGTTATTTCGGCGAACTGCCACCCGAAGAGTTCGAGAAGGCCGTGCGTACCGATTACCTCGGCGCGGTATTTCTCACACATGGCCTGCACGACCTCGTCGAAAGCGGCGGCCTCATCAGCTTCACATCTTCGGTTGTCGGCTACATGGGTGTGTTCGGATACACCTCGTATGCAGGGCCTAAATTCGCGCTCATCGGTTTTGCCGAATCGCTGCGGCAAGAGATGATCTCCCGCAAAATTCAGATCAGCGTACTTTGCCCGCCGGACACAGAAACACCGGGCTATGCCGAAGAAAATAAAACGAAACCCTACGAAACGCAGGCGCTTTCAGAGAGCGCAAAACTCATGACCGCAGACGCGGTTGCAGAAAAATTCATGCGCGGCGTAAAGAAGGGTAAATTTATCATCACCTGCAACGGCGAATCGACCATGCTTTACCGCCTGCACGGTATTTGGCCCTCGCTGGTATTCCGAATCATGGCGGGTATGATCCAGAAAGCGCAGAAGAAACGAAAATAACCCCGCCCGCGTTCGGCAGCCGCCCCTGTTCGGTGAGGGTTGAGAGGGGTTAAGTTACAAGCACATTGTCGATCAGGCGCACGCCTTCGACAAAAGCCGCAACCGCGATTAAGACCTGCGGTTTCACCTTGCTGAAATCTTCGATTTCTTCGAGCGTATGCGCGTCGTAAAACGACGCATACTCGACCTGCAGCGGGGCGAGGTCTGTCGTGAGTTGTTTTTTCAGAAACGGCAAGTTCTGCGTGTAACGCGAGAAATCGCGCTTCGCTTTCAGGAGCGCCTGCGAAATTTTCAGCGCCTCTTTGCGGCCTGTGGCGCTCAGGCGCACATTGCGCGATGACAGCGCCAGTCCGTCGCTCTCGCGCACGAGGGGGCATCCCACTACGTCGACGGGTAATTCAAGGTCGCGTGCCATTTTTTGTATCAGCAGGTATTGCTGATAGTCTTTGAGGCCAAAATACGCCCGCGCGGGTTTCACCCACATGAAGAGGTTATGCACGATGAGCAGCACGCCCTCGAAGTGCCCCGGCCGAAACGCGCCGCAGAGCCGGCCCATCAGCGCCTCGTAGCGCAGCGTCAGAAGCGGTACCCCATGCGGATAGACCTCTTGCCGCGACGGTAAAAACAGCGCATCGACACCTTCGGCTTTCAGTAAGCCCGCATCGTGCGCGATATCGACCGGGTATTTTTCGAAGTCGGCGGGGTCGTTGAACTGCGCGGGATTCACAAAAATCGAAACGACGACTTTTTTGTTCTCCGCTTTCGCGCGGCGCACGAGCGATAGATGGCCTTCGTGCAGGTAACCCATGGTTGGCACGAAACCGATATCGTGATCGGCTGCAGCATAGGCGAGCATCTCGGCTTTGGTTTCAATGATACGCATTTTATCCGATAAACTTTTCGATCACGCTAGCAACCGCCGCGGCATTATCCATATGCAAGTGATGGTGCCCCGGCAATAGCTGCACCTCTGCATGCGGGAAGAAATCCGCTTTTTTTTCTGCCGCCGTCCGCAGTTGTGGCATGCCCTTGTCGCCCAGAATGACGAGTGTCGGTGCCTGAATCTGCGACAGAATATTTTTCACCTGCGGCCCGGTCATACGCAGCAGCGACGGTGCCCGCAGCCGAAAATCGGCGCGCCAGGTATAGCCGTCTTTTGTTTTCAGCGAAGCCCGCTTCACCAGCGGTATCGCCGTCTCTTCGCTCAGGCTGTTGATGCGCATGCGCACCTTGACCGCGTCGGAAAAATTATCGTAATGCGGTTTCGGCAGGCTCTGCGCTTTTTTAAAATCGTGCATACCTTCGGCGAGAATTTTCGCGGCGTCTTCGGGTTCTGCCGTCATCGGCGCGAAACCCTCGATGAGCACAAGTTTACGTATGTTTTTACCCGCCGCGCCCGCGTATAACGCACATGCCCCTGCGCCCATCGAATGGCCGACAAGCACCTTATTCTCAGCATGCACCTCGGCGAGCGCCGCGTCGATAAACGGCACGAGGTCGACATAATGGTAGCGCTCGCCGGCATGGCGATGCTCGCTCTTGCCATGGCCCAGAAAATCCCATGCATAGATTTCAAAATCGGCCAGTACTTCGGCGAGCGGTGTAAACGACGCCGCGTTGTCGAGCCAGCCATGAAAACAAACGAGCGTTGCGCGCGGCTGCCTGCAACTGTAATGCAGATACTGCGTACGGTAACCGAGCAGCCTTGCCGTTTTCTCCCGGGCTTTACGTTTGAATGTTGCCAAATCCGGGCCTTGGTTTTATTTTCCCGCGAATTTTTTCGCGCGTTTGATCGACTTGAACGCGGCGGCGTGAATTTCCGCAAAATCGGGGTTCTGATCGAGAAATGCCTTATACTCGGTAAAACCCGCGAGGCCCGCCAGGGGATCTACCCCCAAATGTCTGAGGCCCAGTTCTGCAAACCATGGCACGGTACAGTACGCTGCACAGTCGGCGAGGGTGATTTCATTGCCTGCAATGTACGGCGAGAATTTGACAGTGCGGTTCAGGCTCTCGACGCCCTGCGCCACCTCTTTCAGCACCAGCTTCTTCAGCGCGTCGGATGTCCCCTCGTTCAGGTTATGAAAATCACGCAGCAGGCGTATCGGTTTGTCGATATGGATATCGATATAGTTTACGATCTGCCGCACACGGTGCCGGTCGACCGGGTCTTTCGGCATGAGCGGCGTTGTCTCGGGGTAGATTTCGTCGAGATATTCGAGCGTCGGGTGGGTTTCGGCAAGAAACCGGCCATCGATTTCCAGCGTCGGTATGACACCGAGGGGATTGATCTTGAGATAGTCCGCATCCCGAGAGGGTGCGGCGCGTACCTCTTCAAACGCCAGCCCTTTGAGTTTGAGGGCCATTTTGATACGGTTGTAGTAGTTGCTGATGGGAAAACCATGCAGGCGCAGCACTCGCGGTGAACCCGATCGAACCATATCGGGCGAACGCGTCGCCGACGTAAGAGGTCAATATTTTAATTGTCTGCACGTTTACACGCCTCCACTTGCCGCCATGCATTTTCGTTTCCCGGCGCTGATTCTTGCGGTTTCCGCAATTTTTTTCAGTGCCTGCCGCCAGGCCGCTTCTGACACAGAGATCCGCCACGATGTAAAATACCTTGCGGCATTTGCCTCGCCGGCGCTGGTGACGATTGAAGACGAGAAAAAAGCCAGCGCGGCTTTTCAGTCGAAATACAAAAGCCGCGTCGTTCTGCTGCGACCCGTAACCGGTCTCGCTTCGTTGTCCCTCGCCGACGCGAAGGCGTCGCTGTTTGCCGTCATCAAGATCAACCCGCTGCGCGAAGCGCGCGCGATTGCGAAAGAAATCGCAGAGGCTGTGGGCAACGCCTCGCTTTTGGCGCTTTACCCGCTTGTCGAGACCCCGGGTTCACAAGATAACTTCTCGGGTAACATTTTTTATCTCGGGCTAGAAAAACGCACAAATACTTTTGCACGCCTGTCGGGGGCGACAAAGCTTGAAACGTTCAGAAACGAAGCCGAAGATTTCAGCAAAGACCGCAACATTTTGTCTTATTTCTCGGGCGCCATGCTGAGCGATACGCCCTACCACACCGTGCACCTGCTGGGTTTTTCGGGCCTTGCCGAATCGCAGTACGAAACGCTCGACGGTCTCTACCACCGCACGCTGAAGAAAACCGAAGCGGCCGACACGGTACTCCTCGAAAAAATCCGCTAAGCCGTTTACTCCTTATTGCGTAACCAAAGCTTGTCTTATGGCAAATAATCCCGCAGACCTGAAATATACCAAAGAGCATGAATGGGTAAAAATTACCGGTACCACCGCGCGCGTCGGTATCACGCACTATGCGCAAGAGGCGCTGGGCGACGTCGTTTATATCGATTTCCCCAAGGCCGGTGCGCAAATAAAACAAAACGCGGTGGCGGGCACCATCGAATCGGTCAAAGCGGTTTCTGAAATTTACCAACCGCTTTCAGGTACCATCGCGTCCGTAAATACAGATCTCAATAAAACCCCGGCAACGGTCAATCAAGACCCGTACAGCGCCGGCTGGCTCTTTGAGATTTCGGGTATCGCAGATGCCGAAGTCAGCGGCCTGCTCGACGCTGCTGGTTACGAAGCCCACCTCAAAACGCTTGCGTGATTAAATTGGGGGTGATCTACGCCCCGAAGTCAGCCAGATAGCAATAAAAAAGGCGGCCAAGGCCGCCTTTTTTTGTGGGCTGATGTTCAGCTTATTTCTTTTCGAGATTCGAAACAGAAACTGTGCCGTCGCCGTTGAAAGTCACTTTCTTGCTTTTCGCAGGTAAAGTTACTTCTTTCGCCTGGCCTTTTTCTTTGTCGAGAACGACATCGCCACGCACTTCTTTGCCGTTTTTGTCGAAGACCTTCACTGTGTCGGGCTTACCGTCTTTGAAAGATACAGTCTTGGTTTTTGTACCGCTCTTATCGTCGAAATATTCGACAGAAGTGAGCTTCTTGTCGGTATAAGACGAAACCTTTTCGTTGATACCGTTCTGATTGGTATCGAACAGCGCCTTCGCCTCATTGTCGTTCAGGGTATCGTAGCGGCCGATGACCTTACCGGCACCGTCTTTCAATTGCTGGCTTTTTACGGATGTTCCGCAGTTCAGCGACACGGCAACAAGGCCTGCGGCTGATAAAATTAACGTTGATTTTAGCATGGGTATAGCTCCTCTCTTACCTCTATATCGTCAAGTCTTATGCCTGTAGTTGAATTTCACCGTCAGAGGCGGTAAACCCACGATACGGAGCCGGTAAAAAACAGTCCCGGGGCGGTTTTATCGAACACGTACTGCGTATGGGCATTGAAACTGATACCCCAGCGTGGTCCCAAAAACAGCGCGTAGGTAAGTCCGCCTGAAACCGAGGGCAGGTAGAAACCGATGCTGGTCGCAGTGTTCTTGATCACACCTGCGATGATGCCCCCCATAACATAGGGAGTCAGCGCCATGGTTGAGCCTGAGAAAAAGAAGGTATAGCCGAGACCGCCTGAAAGGCTACCCCCGGTCAGATAATTCACCGGATCTTTTTTGAGGACATAATAGCCCTCGAGCTTCACCTGGGGCTGTAACCAGGGCTTCCAGATCTTTGTGCCAAACTGCACATTGAGACCCGTTAAGACACCGAGGTTCGTACCCGCATCGAGCACACCCTTACCCCCGAGAACACCGATGTGCAGCATCGTCACCGAAGTCGAAGTCAGCGTGTCTTTTTTCAGCTCGACCTTTTCACCCTTAGGCGTGACATCCTGCGAGGCCTTTGCGATGCTTTTTCTTTTTTCTTCGGGTTTCGCGGTCACCGCGTACACAACAGGAGGCGCGGCTTTACCCTGGGCAACCGGTGTGATATTCACTTTTTTGTCGCTCACCAGCACGATAAAGGCATTCTTCACACCATACGCCTCGAGCCAGTTGACGATTTTATCGCGCTGGCGGTTTTTCGCGTAACCCGTGGCTTTTTCCTGTTCTTCTTTAGTTACGTTATATTCTTTATAGAACTCATAGATCGTGAGATAGCGGCCGCGGTACGTGGTACTGAGTTCTTCACGCAGCACCTCAAGCTCTTTAACCGCGGCCTTTTCTTCTTCGACCGTGGTGTATGTCGGTACCAAAACCAGAATCTTCAGCTCGTTTTGTTTGCCTTTTTCTTTTTCTGCGGCAAGCGCAAATGCGTAGATCTTCTGCACGATGTCGCCAGACATGCGGTCGATCGCCTTGAATATTTTAGCGTCGAGCGTCGAGCTGTCTTCGACGATACCGATGATTTTTTTGCCCTGCGCGTTGTAGATAACCGCCTTGAGCAGCAGCTGGTCGCGGCTTTCGTTCAGGCGAAAGTTTCCATAGATGAGGATGTCTGACTGTGATTCGCGCGCAATTTTGTCGGCGTCGGCCTGCGCGTATTCGCCGCCAACCTGCTTGTATTTATCCGCCGCCGCGCGCACCTTGTTTTCGTCTTGCCGTACAAACTCAAACCGGGCTTTCATCGAGTCGTTGATCGCATCGGGCAGGCTTTTTTCGACCCACTCGTGGTTCGCACTGTCAGAGGCATTGTTAAACGTCATGATCGCAACGCGCGCGAGCTCGGCACCTTTGGTTTCCGGCGCCGCAACGACGGCGCCTGCGAATGCGAAAAATGCCAGAAAACCGGCGGAAAAACGAACCATGGCAGGCAGGGACAAGCGGATTGCTGGAATTTCAACCATAAAACGGATCGGCGTCTCCGCGGCCAGTACCGAATCGACTCTAACCATTTGGTTAATATAAAAAATCGACGGCCCGGTTCCCGATTGTTATATTTTTCGCGGAAGTTGCGTAGAAAACGCCCGTGAAAACCAAAACCGTGAAAAAAACTGCCCATGCCAAGACCGGGGCACATAGCTCTGCCGAGCCGATGTTTCAGACAAAGTGCCGTAACTGCTCGGGTTTTGAAGAAAAACTATCGGTCGTAGAAGAAACCAATGTAAAACAAGAGGTTTCGCTCATGCAGAAGCATGAGATTATTCGGCAAATGTCATCGCTCATCGGGCAAAATCCGCAGGCACTCACCCAGGCAGAGCAGCTCTTCGAAAATTTTAAATACATGATTGCAGAGTATGTCGTGAAGCACGAGTTCAATTGCGAAAGTAAACTTTCGGTGCAGATGGTACTGTGGCTCGAACAAAAATGTGAACCCACGGCGATGCATCCGCTGCATGGCATTATCGGCCAGTACCTGCAAAAACGCGCCTGAGCTCAGGCGCCTTTCCCGCATAACTCTACAACCTTTGCCAGACCCAGGTCAGCTCGTGGCCGTTGTGCCAGAGATGGTAGATTTTTGCGCCCGCAATCGCGGCAAACGCAGCAATAACCCGCTTATCTGACAAACCGTGGAACTTCAACGTGCAGATCATCGCCCGCACATGCGGCAGCGTAATCCAGCTTTGCACCGCAGGTAAAAGTTTTGCCGGCTCGCAGGCCATGTCGCTCAGAATTACGACCGCATGTTCCAGTTCGGCACGCGGGGGTTTCAGACCATCGCCTGCAATAAACCGCAGCCGCGGAAACTTTTTCAGCAGCCCTGCATCCGGCGGGCTGCGGTCGATCATCGTCACCTGGGCACCGAGCGTCGCCGCGACGTAACTCCAGCCGCCAGGTGTTGCCCCCAGGTCGAGCACGGCCTCGCCCGCCTGCGGGTAAACGCCACTCAGAGTTGCGGCCTCCCAGAGTTTGAGGTATGCCCGGCTCGGCGGCCCTTTTTTATCTTCTGCGAAAATCATTTTACCGCCCGCAAAAGCGCCCTTGAGCGGCGCCAGCGAGTAAACCAGCTCGTTTTCATGGCTCAGCGTGAAAGCAGCACAAGGCGGATGTACCGCGGTGGGCGAGAACTCCTGCTGTTTTTGTTTTTTTGCTTTCAGAGCTTCGGCGATGAGTTGGCCGCGCCTGAAACTGGCGCCACCCGCATAGGCCCAGCGGCGGCCCAGCGCGCGCAGTTTTTTTGCCGCGTCGCCGATCGAAGTAAAGGCGAGGCGTTCGGTCTGCGGCCAGTAATCCAGAACCCAGTACAGTGGAATATCCTGCCCGGCGCTGAAAATACCCGGCGCAATCTCGTGCGTGCGCACACCGCGCTGGCGGGCTTCGTCGCCGAACTCTTGTGAGAGTTCGGGACGAATAAAATAGAGCGCGCCCGGCCCCGCCGGCATATCAGCCTTCAAAAAACCCGCGCACCTTGCGCAGCTTATCGAGCCAGGTCTTTTTATTGCCGCGGGGGTTAAAAATCACGGGTTTCAAGTCGAAACCGCGCAGAGTGTCGTGTACAAACTTCAGAATATAGTGAAACACTTTTTCGCGCGCGAGCTGGTGCGTGACGAGTACATGGTGTGTGCTCAGGTTTTCTTCGAGGTTAAAGACATACGCTCGCTTTTCATTCGAAGAAATTTTACGAAATATATAATGCATGTTCTCAATGTGCACCGTTTTGTCGCTCGTCGCGTGAATCAGGCAGGTCGGCTGGCGAATGCGGTAGAGCCGGCTTTTGACCTTGCCGATGCCGAGCTTAAACGAATGCAATGCGGGCAGCGTATACGCCTCGCCGTAACCCACCCACGGAATCATGACTTTTTCAGAAACTCCGCCCTGCGCCTTGGGAATGTGCGTGATAAAATTCTTAAGAATACCGGAAAGAAAAAGCCGCGGGTCGCGCACCAGCAAACGCCCGTTGAGGATGCCATTGAGCGCCACGGGTGCCGCGATCGAAATAATGCCGGTCGGCGCCGGAATCGACCGGCGATCGAAGGCCGCCCCCGCCTGTGGCGAAGGGCGGGCGACCTTTGCCGCAAGGTTGAGGCAAAGGTTGCCCCCCATCGAAAAGCCGATCAGAAAAAAATGCCGGAAGCGCGGGCGTTCACGCGCATAGAGTTCGAGCACGGCAGCCAGCCAGTGTTCGTAGCGTGTCTTTGCGAAATCTTTGACATTTGTGCCGTGGCCGGGTAGCAGCGGCGCGACGACCGTATGCCCCTCGCGGTGTAACAGTTCGCCAATATTGCGCATGGTGTACGGCGAATCTTCAAAGCCATGCACGAGTAAAAAACCGACATCGGTGTTACCCTGCAGCCGAAACGGTTCGGCACCGCGCATGATTTTGATCGCCGGCGGCGGCTCCTGAAAATCATGCGGGTTGACTTTTTCAGGCAAACCATAATGGCCGACGATGAAAACAACCGCGATCAGCACGATGAGCCAAAACACAGAAGCAAATAATCTTTTCCCGCAAGCGCGTAAAGTCCCTTGCCAAGAAGACGACATCCTTGTCGGCGTGAACCTCAGTACATCCGTGTACCATGGTTCACGCACCGACGACATCCTTGTCGGCGTGAACCTCAGTACATCCGTGTACTATGGAACAACGCAAACGGCTCGCGCTGGTCGCGCACGACAACTGTAAACCCGATCTCATTGAATGGGCAGAGTATAACTGGCAGACCCTGGCCCGGCACGAGTTGACCACCACTGGCACGACAGGTGCGCTCATCGAAAAAGCCATCCGCGCGAAAAACGGCGGCAAGGTCATCGAAAACATGCCCATTCGCAAACTCAAATCAGGGCCGCTGGGTGGGGATCAGCAACTCGGTGCACTCATCGCCGAAGAAAAAATCGACGCGATTTTCTTTTTCTGGGACCCGATGCACGCGCAACCGCACGACGTCGACGTCAAGGCACTGCTCAGAATCTGCGTGCTCTATAATGTTGTCAGCGCGTGCAACCGCGCGACGGCAGACTTTGTGATTTCATCGCCGCTATTTTCGGCGGCGTATGACCGTAAGGTTCCCGATTTCAGCGCGTATACGGGCCGCTATAACCGGGAAAATTAATCCGCTATTTCGCGAGTTCTTCGGCAAGCAGCTTATTCGCCACCTGCGGGTTCACCTTGCCGCGCGTCTTTTTCATGATTTCGCCCTGCAGGTGTTTCAAAGCCCGGTCTTTGCCGGCTTTAAAATCGGCGACCGAGGCCGGGTGTTCACCCAGCACTGCCAGCACGATTTCGCGGATCGCGCCCTCGTCGCTGATCTGCGACATGCCTTTTTCGTCGACGATCGCTTTGGCCTTCTTGCCGCTCGCGACCATCTCGGCAAAAACTTCTTTGGCGATTTTTCCCGAAATCACACCCGAGTCGATGAGATGAATGAGTTCTGCAAGGTTCGTCGGCGGAAAAAGCGATCCGATCGCCTTGTTCTGCTCTTTGACAATCGCGAGCATCTCAACCATCACCCAGTTCGACGCTTTTTTAGCCGGAGCTCCCGCTTTGATGACCTCTTCAAAATAAAGCGCAGTCTCGCGCTCAGATGTCAGCACGCCCGCATCGTATTCGGGCAAACCGTATTCTGAGACATAGCGCGAACGTTTCTGGTGCGCGAGTTCGGGTAAATCTTTAGCGATGCGGTCGATCTCTTCGCGCTTGAGAATCAGCGGCACTAGGTCGGGGTCGGGAAAATAGCGGTAGTCGTGCGCCTCTTCTTTGCTGCGCATCGACGCGGTAGCGTCGC
>JAFLED010000081.1 GCA_017302045.1 Spirochaetota bacterium | reverse complement strand
AAGCGCCGCAGACATCCACTGCGCGACGCGGTCCGCACCGGGCTGCTCTTGCCGGGCATTGTGCTGTTCGGCAAAACCGTCTGTCAGCATCACCAGCGTTTCGCCCGGGCGAAGTTTACCAGAAATCTCTTCGTAGTTACGTATGTCAAAACTGGTAATCCCCAGCGGGTAACCCGGCGTGTCATACTGCGCGAGAATCTCGTTACTGTAAGCAGAAAAATGCAGCATTTTAGGATGTCCCGCGTTGACGAAGGTAAAACTGTAATCGCTGTGCACACGCAGAAGCTGGGCCGTAAAATAGATGCCCGAAGGCAGAGTAGATTTCATCTGTTCGCTGAGTTGCTGCAAGAGTTCAAGCAGGCTCAACCCCTGCGCCGAAAGCAGCCTGAAATGATAATGCAACGCCATTGTAATCAGAGCAGCAGGTACACCATGCCCCGACACATCTGCCATGATAACGGTCAACGACTCATGCGAGCGGTAATAATCAAAATAATCGCCCGAAACCTCTACCATCGGCTCGTACGCAGATTTGAGGTCGATAGCCTTGAAAGAAGGTATCGTCGCATGGATAATCTGCGACTGCACGGTACGGCCGATTTTCAGGTCGAACTGTAATTGCGTGTTCAGGCGTTCCTGTGCCCGCTGCGCATCGAGAATGCCGGTGATGAGCCGCGAACTCAATATCGCCAGCGCGATCTGCGCCGCCATCGCTTCGAGAATCTCAAGGTCGTCTTTCTTATAAAAGTGCGAAGTGCCTTTTTCGACGGCGAGCGTGCCGAGCTTTTCGTCGCGTACGCTGATCGGGGCACAGATCACGCACAGCGTGTTTTCACCGGGGTCGAGGTATTTGGAATCCTGCGAAAGATCGTAGATAAGGCTCGATTTCTGTTCGGCATAGACCGAACCCGAAAAACCTTCTCCGCTCGCGAGCGGGCGGCGCTCGGGAATCGTTTGCTTCAGAAACGCAACCGGCACGAGCATGTCGTTCTCCCAGATGCGCAACGTCACGTTATCGGCCTCGAAAATCTCAGAGCAGAGCGAAATCACACGGCTCGAAAGGGTTTGCTGATCGTTGAGCGTCGAAAGCTCTTTACTCACGTACATGAGAATATCGATCTTGTCTTTGGGCGTAAGACCGCCGATGACCGTCTTGGCGCCCCGGTATTTGACGACGCGCCGCTTACCGTATTTTAACTCCAGCATCCCACTCATACTTCAGCAAAACCCATGCCAAGGAGCACATTGCTGTTTTTGGTGCCAAAAAAAGGGCTCTATGGGTGAATCATCAGCCCGCGCGCCCGCAAGGGACCGCGACTGGTTGCCGGGTTACTTCGACTCTATGCCGAACTTTTTCAGCTCGGCATAGACCCGGCCAGTGAGCACATTGTACCACAGGCGCCAGTCTGAAATAAAGGACTTAATCGGGTACGTAAACGTCGCCGGGCGGTTTTTCTCGACGAAAAAATGGCCGATCCAGGCAAAGGCATAGCCGCTCACAAACGCAGGAATAATCAGCCAGAGTTTACCGATGCCAATGGCGGTCGCGAAAATCACAAGGCCGAGCGTAGAACCGATAAAATGCAGCGTGCGGTTAAAGGCATAGCGGTGTTCGTGCAGGTAAAACGGCCAGAACTCTTTGAGAGTTTTATAACGATCGCGTTTCCAAAAACGTGTGTTATCGGACGAGGGGTACGAAACCGCACTCGCGGCTGTTGGCGCCGCACCGCGGCTGCTTTTCACCTCGGTATGTCGGGCAGGTTTGCGCGTGTTTTTTTTGCGCGCAGCTGGTTTACTTTTTTTCTTGGTCGGTTTTCTGGCTTTCGTTTTTGCTTTCTTCGCCATATCGGTCAGCTCCTTAAAAGTTTTATCTCGGTTACTTATTTCGCTCCGTCGCGAGCCTTACGCGCCGCCTGTAAAAGTTCGCGCGAATACAGTTCGCCGACGAGTTTATCCTGTACTTTGACCGCGGTTGCCTTGAGGCCTGCGAGCTCTTCGGCATTCGGTTCGACTTTTTGCACGCCTTTGTTCAGCAGAATCTGTAACGATTTCTCGTTCTCACGGCGCAGCTCTTGTGTGAGTTCGTATGCATATTTTTCAAGCGTCGTGTGCACGATTTTTTTCTGTTCAGCGCTGAGCCGGTCATACGCCGATTTTGACAACAGTGTTGCTCCTGCGGCGTTTGCCAGGCGGCTATTCGTGATATATTTCGCTTCACGAAACCATTGCAACCCGATCGCACCGTAAGGGGGCGCATAAAAAGCATCGATACCACCGGTCTTCAGCTGCGGCAGCACGGCTTCGAAGCCCAGGTATACTGGCACGAGACCGTACTCGGCGAGCATCGCTTTCACCAGCGGATCGCCCTTGGGCGCCCATATTTTCACACCCTGCATGTCGGCGTATTTTGTGATCGGTTTATTTTTACTCATGAGGTAGACAAAGCCGTTCTCACCCCAGCCAGCGAGCACGATGCCCTGCGCCATAAATTTTTTAGAAAGCTCGGGATAAATTTTTGCGACAACCGCATCGATCTGGCGTGTATTTTCGAAAAAGTAAGGCAACTCTAAAAGCCGTGATTCGGGCACCACTGTACCAAGCGTCTGGCCGGTGAACGATGCGATATCGACCGTACCGGTTTTGAGCTTGCGCATGACCGAGGGCTCGTCGCCTGCGATACCGCCGTAAAAAACCTTTACCTGAACCTGACCGTTAGTTTTGGCCGCAATTTCATCGACGCATTTTTTTATCGTCTTCGCCCAGACGGTATTCTCGGGCGCGAGCGTTGCGTATTTCAGCGTGACTTCAGCGAACAGGAGAGAACAGGGAAAAAGAAAACTCAGGAGCAGAAAGCGTGAAACCATGGCCTTGAATTGGGGCCTTGGCTGGCGGCGTCGAGCATAAAAAAAGCGGGGTGGTTGCCCCGCTTGAGACGGGCCGCAGCCCGTTTCTTCACTTCGACTGTTTAGAAATCAGAGCGAATAGTTTACACCGGCACGTACCGTGAGGCCGCCCATGTTTACGTTAACGCTACCAGGGGTTGAAAGCTGACCACCACGGTAACCGACTTCTAAGATAACGTTTGTCGATGAAGCCGAACCGTCAGAGACCATACCCAGGTTAAGCTGCAAACCCAGCACTGCCTGATACATGAAACCAGTCAGCTTTTCTGTCGCTGTCGGGTTTGAGGATACGTATGAAGACCATCCGTAGCCGGCACCCGCTGTTACGTAGGGCTGAACAATGGGTGTTTCATCTGAGCCCATGGGCACATAGAAGCGGCCGTTGAGAAGCAAAGGTAATGTATAGAAATTTTGAGAAGCAGTAGCTGTGCCGCCGACGCCGCCACCACCGAAGGTACCGCCTGCACCTGTGTAACTCAGCCAGTTAAAATTGGCTTCAGGTACGATCGCGAAAAAACGCTCGAGGCGAATGACGTAAGCGAGGCCTGCGTCGAAACCAACTTTGCTGTCGGCCGCCTGTATCATACCGATACCGGCTTTACCTTCAAGGCTGTTGGCCGCAAATGTGGGTGCGCTAATGATCGATGAAAGCGCGAGCACTGAAATCAAGTGCAATTTCTTCATTTTTTCTCCTTATGGAGCAAATCTGCTCCTAGTTCTTAGACGTTTGACCCCGTCACCGAGGTCGGTAAATTTAACTTAAAGGTGCCCCCGGTATTGTAAATCGAAAAAGTTCCGCAACCAGGGCATGAGAAAGCAGTAGGATTTTCATCCTACTGCCTTGTGTGCGCCGCAAAATGGAGCATGGTCGCGCCAATTTTCTCGAGGGGCAAGATACCGCGCTCGTCGACCGCAGCCAACTTCACCGCCTCGCGCGGCATACCCCAGACAACCGACGAGGCTTCGTCTTGAGCAATGGTCGCATAACGGGCCTCGCGCATTTCGAGCAGGCCGCGCGCACCGTCATTGCCCATGCCGGTCAGCAAAATACCCAGCGCGGCCTCGGGCGCGGCTTCGACGACTGAACGAAAGAGTACATCGACCGAGGGTTTGTGGCGGTTCACCGGAGGGCCATCCATCAGCTCGACAATGAGTTCGATGCCCTGCCGCTTCACGCGCATATGCCGGCCACCGGGTGCGATGAGAACACGGCCCTTGAGCAACACATCGCCGTGCTCGGCTTCTTTGACGGCGACGGGCATGAGGTCGTCGAGGCGCTTTGCAAATGCGCGCGTAAAATTTTCAGGCATATGCTGCGTGATGACGATCGGCAGAATTGTTTCATCGAGTTGCCGCAGCAGATATTCGATGGCCTGCGGCCCGCCCGTCGAGGCGCCAATGGCGATGAGGCGCCCTGAGGCCGATCGCAGCGCCGGCTTGGGTTTGACGGGCGGCATCGGCGCCGCCGGGATATTCGAGACGAGTGTTTTGAGTTTGGCCCCCGCGGCAGCGCGCACCGCTTCGATAAAAGCAGGGCGCTGTGCCTCGAAAAAATCGGCGAGACCGAGTTCGGGTTTAGCGAGTACCTCGACAGCACCGAGTGAGAAGGCGCGCATTGTCAGTTCCTGACTTTTGCCGGCGAGCGAAGAACAGATGATGACCGGTGTCGGGCGCTCGCGCATGATCTTCGTCAGAAAAGTAATGCCGTCCATCTTCGGCATTTCAACGTCGAGAAAAATCACGTCGGGCCACTCGGGCTGCATTTTACGTTCGGCGGCAATGGGATCTTCGGCCGAACCGATGACTTTAAAACCCGGCTCGCGCGAGATAATCTCGGTCAGCGAACGCCGCACGAGTGCAGAATCGTCGACGATAAAAATCCGAATCGGTGCAGTCGTCATTTTCTTTTAGAGTAATTCTGAATGTTTAACCCAGCAGTCGCCGTTCCATAATTCGAAGATGACATTGCGGTGGCCTTTGCCGCCGACATGCTCGGCGTCGATGCGCATGCCTTCGCGCTTCAGAATCGAACGCAGCATCAAAAGGTTTTTTTCCCCCACGGTAATGCCGGTTTTATCCGGCATTTCGAACATATTGCCGCCGCCGAAAACCTTGACCTGGTAATCTTTTCTGAGTGTCGCGTGCCGGTTCATCTGCGAGAAAAAAATCTCAAAAGTCTCATCGACATATTTTCCGCTGAGATCGTTTGCTCCGAGGCTTCCGCGAGAAGGTAACAGACAATGGCTCATGCCACCGATGCGGCGCACCGGGTGCCAGACACAAATCGCGACACATGAACCTAAAAGTGTTTTGATGCGGAAATTTTCATCGCCCCAGCAGTATTCGCCGGGCTGCAGGTAGACGTTTTTCACTCCCGCGGGAGTATCAGGTGAAGTTATTCGTCCTTGCCACATAGATCGTGGGCTTTATCGCCCTGAGTCGCTCGGTGATACCGTGCAGACTCTCTGCATGGCCGATCACGAGATTTCCGTCCGGTTTCAAAAAGTGCATCAGGCCCTCAGCCACTTTCTGGCGCGTCGGGCGGTCGAAATAGATCATGACATTGCGCAGAAAAATCACGTCGAACAGGCCAAAGTTCTGCGGCAAGGCCTCATTGAGATTTACCCGAAAAAACCGGATGTTTTGCAGTATTTCAGGCCTGATGCAGAACTTCCCTTCGGACTCACGCACGCCCTTGAGGCAAAACCGCTTGAGATAACGCTCAGGAATCTGCGCCGCCTGTTCGATCGGGTAAGTCGCATTGATAGCCACACTGAGCGCCCTTTCGCTGATATCGGAGCCCAGAATTTCCCAGCCATGCGGCCCCATTTCTTCGGCGATCACCATTGCGATCGTATAGGCTTCTTGACCGCTCGATGAGGCAGCGCTCCACAAGCGAAACTTTTCGGCAGTGTTTCGCGTACGAATCTTCTGGCGCAGCCAGTCGAAATGCTTCGGTTCGCGGAAAAAGTAGGTCTCGTTCGTCGTCAGCAGATTAATCATGATCTGCTTCTCTTCGGGAAACTCGCTGCCTTTTACGATGCGCAGGTAATCGCTGAACGTAGAGATGTTATAATGCCTGAGGCGTTTCATCAGACGCCCTGACACGAGAGCTTTTTTGCTCTCGTTCATGTGGATGCCCGCCCACTCGTAGATCAGCTTCTGAAAACCGGCGAATTCTTTATCGGTGAGCGGTGATAGCTGCAGGTGAACGGGAGTTGACGCCGACTTTTCCATGACTGTTTCAGGCCGTAAGCTCCTGTACCGCTGCGAAAACTTTTTCGAGGTCGGGCAAAATCGCAAACCCGGGGGGATACGGCAAAAGACCGGTCACATACTCACGCGCGATCACGGTACCGACCCCGTCATAATCCTTCACTTCATCTTTACCCGCATGCACAATACCGCCGAGCGAATCGACCAACAGGCCTCTTTGAAAAGTACCTTGCCGCATCACGACATCGACAACGACCAGAACCGGTCGCTGCGCCGGTTGCCTGCGCTCGATGTTGAGGCGACCGATAAGATCGATCACCGGTAAGATCTGCCCCCGCAGGTTCGCAAGCCCGAGAAACCATGCCGGCGCCATTGGCACGCGTGTCACGACGGGCGGTTCAAGAATTTCACGCACGCTCAGAATCGGCAAAACAAAATGCACGTCTGCGCTTTTCAGCAAAAGATACTGGTTCTCAGCGCCGAGCACATCGGCAGCACCCGAAACGGGAAAAGCCCCGCTATCGAAACGGTCAGAATTTGACAAAGTCACCCCGTCCGGTATGGGATTCGAGGGGTTTCATTTCAGGCGCATGGCGCAGCGCGGGTTTTGTTCCGTACTGCGGTTGCGGTAACGCCGCGTTATGCGCCACGTGAGAAACTCCCGAAATACGGAAATAACGTATTGCGGCGGTGAGGGCATCCGCCTGACCTGAGAGTTCTTCGACGGTACCTGCCATCTCTTCAGAAGCAGCAGCATTGGATTGAATAACTTCGTTGAGTTGCTGCAGGGCGGCGTTGACCTGGTCGACGCCCGATTTTTGCTGCACGGCGGATGTCGAAATTTCCTGCGTGAGCGTCGCGGTCTGGCGAATACGCGGCAGAATGTCGCCGAAAATTTTTCCCGCCTGTTGCGCAATTTCGCGCGACGTCGTTGCAAAGTTACCGATTTCAGAGGCCGCGGCCTGGCTTTTTTCGGCGAGTTTTCTCACCTCTGCCGCGACGACAGAAAAACCGCGCCCATGCTCGCCCGCCCGTGCCGCTTCAATCGCAGCATTGAGAGCGAGCAGGTTTGTCTGGTATGCGATGTTTTCAATAATACTGACTTTTTCTGAAATTGCGTTCATCGCTTCGACAGTCGCGACGAGCACCTTGCCACCCTGCTCCGCCGAATCGGATGTCTCGACCGCCATCGCCTCAGTCGTTTTCGCGTTTTCGCTCGAGGCAGAAATGATCGATGCGATTTCTTCGAGCGAGGCGCTGGTTTCTTCAACCGAAGCAGACTGAATCGATGCGCCCTGGCTGATGCCCTGCGCAGTACTGTTGAGTTGTTCCGAGACCGCCTGCAACTGCTCTGCATTCGCCTGCACTTCGCCCACGGCGTCTTTCAGTTTCAGCGCCATCGTTTTCAGCGCATGCCCGAGCGTATCGACTTCTGATTTGGGTTCGACCTGCACATCAAGATTACCCTGCGCGATTTCGCGCGCCACGGCAGCGTGCGACCCCAAAGCGCTCACCATGTTTGCCATGGCGGCATTCAGCTCGGCCGTTTCATCGCCCTGTAGTTCGTCGGGGGCATAGGTCACCGAAAGATCACCTGCGGAAATTTTATGCGCGTTGATAACGGCTTTTTTGATCGGGGTTGTGATCATGCCCGTGATGTAGAGAGCAATACCGATGGAGACAAAAATACCCAGAATCGCGAGAGCATAATTACGCCACTTTCTGAAATTATACTGATCGACACGCGCCTTGAGCTCTTTCGTGAGCAGCTCTACCGTTTGCCGGGCAAGTTGCACATAGGTTTCAGAATGTTGCGAAGACGCCGCCCTGAAGTCGACGGGGCTCGCGACAAAGCGTGCCGCTTTGAGAACATCACGGTCGATAAGCTCGACGATCGCATCGCGGCTTTCGGTAGAACGCCGTGATTTTTCCTGCCCCCATTCTTTCAGAGCAGGGTTGAAATCCATCATCTTTTTATAGCTGCCCACGATGTCTTTACCCGTCCAGCGCAAAAGGCCTGCGTAGCGTTGCAGGTTTTCACGCAATTCGGGCGTCATTGCTTTCGCAGTCAAAACCTGGTCGGCGATGCCGCGACTTTCGACGATCATATCGATCTGCTCGCCGAAAAGCTGGCAGGTCAGGAACATCATATAGTATGTGTCAATCGCCGGATCGAGCGTCAGTTCTGACGTGTCGCAAATTGCGGCGTTAAAATCAATCAACTTGCGGCTGAAATCTGCATGCCATGCCCGTATTTCTTTGTGCGTCAGGGCCGAAAATGTCGCGGGGTCGGTTTGCACGAGCTTCTTGATCTCGCTCCATTTTTCACCGTTCTGTAACAGAGCCGCGTTTGGCTGGTAAATCGCATCGGCTTCGGCAGTGTGTTTTTGTAACTCCGTAGTAAACGACGAGGCTTCGAGCCGGGCCGTCGTATTACCCTCGAGAGCGCGTATCAGAGCAAGGCGGCGCTTCTGCGCCGCATCGAGCATGGGATAAAGATGCCCTTGCAGCTGGGCACCGCGGTATTCGTGGTCTGCGAGACCCAGATTTTCACCCAACTGAAAATAATAACCGACCATCAGCGTGATTATGGGTACCATCATCGCGCATAAAATAACGAAGAGTTTGCGGCGGATCTTCAGTCCCGAGAGCGCGTGTTTTACAATATTCATGCCGTTTTCCCCAGCTCCAGTTTTAGTCCCTTCTTTATTACATCGGCGTCTTCGCGCGCGTACTCAATCAGGTTAGTCAGGTCAAGAATGAGCGCCACCTGCCCGTCACCCAGAATCGTCGCGCCGTTGAAAATCCGCGGAATGCCCGGAATATGCTCGATGGGTTTTACCACAATCTGCATCTCGCCGAGGGGCTTATCGATGAAAATACCTCGGCGCTTATCGGCGTTCTGGACGACCACAACGCCCCTTGGTTCTGCCGCGGTTTCGCCAAAAACCGTACCGAGCGGTATGATCGGCAGAGCATCACCGCGCAGGCTAAAGATGCCGGTGGTACTGCCCCCTGCGCCGAATTCGTCATAGTCAACGCACTCAATGACCTGGTCTAAGGGTATGATATATTTATTCGCACCCGAAGCGACAAGCAGGCCGTCGATGATCGCGAGAGTCAGCGGCAGGCGAATCGAGACAATAGTACCGCCCGCCGGGCTGCGGGTCATGGTGACACTGCCATTGAGGCGTGTGACATTCTGGCGTACCACATCCATACCGACGCCGCGGCCTGAAAGCGATGTAACTTTTTCGGCCGTAGAAAACCCCGGCTGAAACACCATTTCGATCAGCTCTTTTTCGCTCGGCTGCCCCTCTTTCAAAAGCCCGCGCTCGCGCGCGCGCTGTTCGATCTTCGCGAGGTTCGGCCCGCTGCCGTCGTCTTCGACGCTGATATAGATCATGCCGGCCATGCGCTCGGCGCGCACGGTGATTTTTCCCACGGGGGATTTCCCCTTTTGCCGGCGTATGTCTGCGGGTTCGATGCCATGATCGACGCTGTTGCGGATAATATGCACCAACGGATCGTAGACACCGTCCATGAGATTTTTGTCGATCTCGGTTTCACCCCCCGAGATTTCGAGCTGCACTTCTTTACCCGTCTCGGCCGAGATATCGCGGACAACGCGTTCGAAACGGCGAAAGACTTCGCTGAGCGAAAAAATGCGCAGCGACATCGCCGAATCGCGCATTGTTTCTACCTGGCGTTCGAGCAAGGTCATCTGGTCGGTATAACGCTCGTCTGCGCCGGGCGGCTGCAACGATTTGAGAGCGGCACCCGTCATCACGAGCTCGCCAATCGAATCGATCAGCGAATCGAGACGCCCCGATTCGATGCGCAGGTAATTTTTTTTCTGACGCTCGACATCGCTCACCACTTCTGCGGCAAGAGCCTCGGGTGCGGCTGCCGGTCGCTGTTCGACGCGCTGCGCGACGCTGATCGTCAAATTCACCAGGTCTCCGGCCAAAGAAAAAACATCGCGTATCTCGGTCTCGCTTTTATCGGTTTCGAGCGCGATCTCGAAATTCAGATAGAGCAGCTCCGGGTCGAAAGCCTTATTTTGTTCCGGGAAAGCGTGGAGCACCCGGCAATCCACGATCTCGCCCAGGTTCTTCAGATAGCGGATAAAGGACAACGGATCGAAACCGTTCTGCGGCATAACGCCTTTGCAGTTAACCTGTAATAGAACTTTGCGTTTCTCGGCGGCTACTCGCGCGGCACTCTCTGCAGGCCGGGCCTCAGACCGCGGGGCACCAGCCGACGGCCGCAGGTTCGCGACAAGATTCGCGATCGTGCTTTCGAGCACGGCGCCGATATTACCCGCAATTTCCTTTTCAATCAGCAGCTTCAGCGCATCGTGCACCGAAAGCAGAAGCGAAACCTTTTCTTTATTCAGAGCTTCTGAGCCGCTGCGTACTTCGTCGAGATAAGATTCGGCTGCATGCGCAACGCGCGAAGTCGCGCCGAGACCGACCATACCGGCCGCACCTTTCATTGTGTGTACGGCGCGAAAAATATCGTTGATTGCCTCGATGTCGGCTGCGTTTTTTTCCAGCGCAAGTATGCCGCGTTCGAAAGCCGAGAGATGAGTTATCGCCTCTTCGGCGAAAATTTCTTTAAACTCATCGACATCCATAACTCATGATCTCAATGAACCTGACCTGTGCCCGCCGTCTTCGTCGCGCCGTATTTGAAAGCAAAACGCGCCCGATCGGCCGGAGTGAGATGAATCTTATCGCCGAATTCGGCGACCGAGCCGAAAAGATCGAGCGCGGCAATCACCGGAGTTGAATGTTTCACGAAATGCAGCTTACGCCCCTCACCGCGTGCGCGTATTTTCATGTAGAGCAGAATCTGAAAACCCATTGTGTCGATATCGGTCACCTCTGCGAGGTTCACAATGAGAACTTTTTCCATCGACCACAGCGGAGCAAGGTAAGTCCAGGCGTCGCCGACTTCGCGCAGCGTCAGCGCACCGATGAGCCGCACCTCGACATGGGTATCGTTTTCGCGTGCGGCAAAATTCAGCATATCAGGCGAGAAGTTTCTGAACCATCTCGAGCACCTGCTGCGGTTGAAAAGGTTTCACGAGGTATGCGCGCGCACCGACCTCGAGGGCTTTTTGTTTCAGATCTTCGCCCATCACCGCGGTCAGCATAACGAAAGGAATAAACTTATTTTTCTTATAGGCCGGGTTGTTCTTCACTTCTGTCATGAGTTCGAGGCCGTTCATGACGGGCATGTTATAATCTGAGATCACAAGGTGCAGTTCGGTGTTTTCAATCAGCTTCAAGGCTTCGGCACCGTTGGGCGCTTCGAGTACCTCATAGCCTGCCTGCGCCAGCGTGCGCTTTATCACCATACGAATAGTGACAGAATCATCGACCGTAAGCACCTTCTTCATGTTATCCCCGGACAGTGTTTTATTTTCGACGTTTTGAGGCCCAATCTGCAATTATTCCCCATCATAAGGCGCCGGTGCCATAACATCGACGTAAATGACAGATTTATTGCGGAAACGAAAACGGATACCGCGGCTCATCACTTCTACGGATTCACCGACCTGCCTCAACCTCTTGGTCCGGTAGAATCTCTGCAAATATGATGCCGCTTCTGCGGGTGTAAATTTTCTAAGCTCAGTCTCATGTAAACCAAGCGCTGTGAACCACTCTGCGGATGGACTCTTGTGCTTTTCGATTTCGAGCCTGATTTCGGTGATGCGGCCGTTGCGCAGCACAAAATCGGCATTGAAACGTTCTTCGGTATAATGCAAGGTTTCGGGCGAGGCATGGTCGCGGTAAGCGGGCGCGCCGTACCGCTGCCTGAGTTCGACTTCGGTTTCACCGAGAAGCATCCCTGCGGCGCCAGTGCCTTCGATGACATGCTGCGGTTGGTTACGGAGCAACAACAGGTCGATCTCTTCACGCAACGGCCGCCAGCGTTTTTTAGCGGTTTCTGCATGCGTGCCGGCAAAAGTATGCGGGGATAAAATGCCGATAATAAGACTCATGCACAAAAAGCGCATCATTAGTAAGGCGTATGAAGACCCCGATTTTTTAAGTTCGCGCGAGGCACGCAGCCTGCGTATTTTGTCAGAGTACCTCATGCCGCTGACACGCTTTGAAAAAATGCGCGTCAAAGACACCATCGTTTTTTTCGGTTCGGCACGTATACCGGCCCCGGCGCAGGCTAAGGCCGAACGTGCGCGGCTTACCGCTCTCGGCAATTTCGGCGAAATGGAGCAACGCCGCTTCGACCTCAAAATGCGCTATTACAAAGACGCAGTCCGCCTGTCGTATCAGCTGACGCGCTGGTCGAAGAGCCTGCCCGCAGACACACGCCGCTTTCTGATTTGCTCAGGCGGTGGGCCTGGAATCATGGAAGCGGCGAACCGGGGTGCGGCGCATGCCCGCGGCCTCAGCGTGGGTATGAATATTTCGCTGCCCTTCGAGCAAGACCCTAACCCGTATATCACACAAAGCCTGAATTTCGACTTTCATTATTTTTTCATGCGCAAGTTCTGGCTGACCAATATGGCAAAGGCGCTGATTGCTTTTCCGGGTGGCTTCGGCACTTTCGACGAGCTGTTCGAAATTCTCACACTCGTGCAGACCCGCAAGGTCGAAAAACGCCTGCCTATCATTGTTTACGGCAAAGAGTACTGGGAAGACATCATCGACCTCAAGGCCATCGCCGACTGGCACATGATCGCCCACGACGACCTTAAATACGTACACATCTGCGATAGCGTCGACGACGCATTCGAATTTCTAACGAAGAGCCTGACTGAAATTTACCTGTCTTAGCAGGTATACCCGTTGAGGCCGTCTGTGAGAAAACGAAAAGCCTTGATCATCCATGGCAGGTAATACTGGTAAAGATGCAACGTGAACCAGGTTACGACGTCGAACACGAAACCTAAAACAACCGTAATTGCCATGAGTAACACGTAAAGAAACCCGAGAATAATGTGCCCCGCCTGCATGAGCTGGCACATCGCGCCGGTTGCATATTGGGCCAGAATATATTCCATACTATTTTTTAACCAAAACAGCGAAGAACATCGTATCGGCATCGAGCTGAGGTGAACCGACGCATTGAGCCTCGCTGAGCGAATAAGAGCTCTGGCCAAGCAGAAATTTTTCTACCACTGCTTCGTTTTCCCTACGAAACACGCTGCATGTCGCATAAACGAGCTTACCGCCTGCTTTCAGATGCGGAGCTACCGCGCTCAGTATCTTGAGTTGTACTGCGGCGAACTTTTCAGGATCGCCAGGCATAATGCGGTAACGCACATCGGGGTTACGGCGCAAGGTGCCCGAGGCCGAGCAAGGTGCGTCGACGAGAATTCGGTGAAAGCCGCCGGAGTTTTCAATTTCTTTCGTGAGCCGGGGAGAACTCTCCGCATCGTAGACAAATCGCCGCACATTGTGAAATCCCCCGCGCCGCGCGCGTAGCTTCAGCTCGTCGAGTTTGTAGTCGCGTATGTCAGAGGCGTACAGCACACCGCGGTTCTGCATCTGCGCAGCGATCTGCATGGTCTTGCCCCCGCCCCCCGCGCAGACATCCCACACTGCCATGCCCGGGTGCGCGTCGACGGCCTCGCCCAGAAGCTGCGAGGCGAGATCCTGTATTTCGACGAGAC
>JAFLED010000080.1:7338-11417 GCA_017302045.1 Spirochaetota bacterium | reverse complement strand
TCTGATCAAAGGTAGGCAGACTACGTTTCCCGAACAGCATACAGGTCAGGGGGTGTTCTTCACGTCCCGGGTCGCCGATCGCTTTACCTTGCGTAGCCACAAGCTCGAATTCACCGTCGATAACCGTCTCGGGGATATATTTGTTGGCGAACGCACAAAGCACCAGGGAACTTCAGTCAGTTTCGAAATCTTACAACGTTCACGCAAGCTGTTAAAAGCCGTTTTTGACAAATACAGCAATGCAGAGTTTGAGTTCGACCGTGCGGATTTTCGCGTCAAGCTGACAGCCGATCACGAGTTGTTGTCACGCTCCCAGGCAAAACGTATCACCGCCGGCCTCGAAATCTATAAGAAAATTATCTTCGATTTTGCTGCGGTAAAAGAAATCGGGCAGGGCTTTACTGATGAGATTTTCCGGGTTTTCCAAAACCGAAATCCGCATATGGAGATTACCTTCTGTAATAGCAACGAGGCGGTTTCAGGTATGATCCTGCGCGCAATTAAGGATAAGCAGGAATAAGCCGAGCCAGAATTTTCTGGCCTTCTTCCCAAAGGCCCAGGCCCGAGGCGGCGTTGATATGACCCTGCGGGCCGAGATCGATAAATTCGGATTTCCACTGGTTGGCGAAAAAACGCGCGCGTTCGGTCGAGACAAAAGTGTCGTTCGAACTCGCGACGACGATACTCTTGAATGGCAGTTTCTGCAGTGGCATCGGTGCAAAGCCGCGCACCACTTCGGGGGTGTGTGCGGGTGAATCGACGTCGCTCGGCGAGACGAGAAGCGCACCGCGCACATGCGTGGCGTTGTGCTTCGCCGCCCAGTGCGCCACGAGCGCGACGCCGAGGCTGTGACCCACAAGTATTAAATTGCTGTGTTCTGCTTCGACGACGGTTTGTAGCGCAGCGATCCAGCTTTGGAGATCGGGAAAATCCCAGTCGCGCTGTCTCACGCGTATCGAGCCCGTGAACTTTTTCTCCCACAGCGTTTGCCAGTGTTCGGGCCCCGAGTCGCCGAGGCCCGGTATGATGACGAGTTTCACGGAGTTCTCCGGTGTTTGCGTTCGAAAAACAGCAGTGCGAATACAATGCTGCCGAGTGCGACGGCCGCGAGAATATAACCAAACCACTGTAGAAATGCCAGCCAGCTCAGCTGCGGGTGCGCAAAATTCTTAATGATCAAAACTCCGGTGCTGCTCAGGTAGCCGAAAGAATCGGCGAGATAGATCAGAAACCCGGCGTTGCCGACGATGCGAAACGAAGCTATCATGCGTTCGAAAAGCATGGCGTTAAAAGGTATGTACGCGGCATAAGAGCCCAGTCCGGCCGCGATCATCCAAGCCGGACCGCTGATCAGTTGCCGTTGGACGAGAAAGGTCGAGATTGCGATGAGCAAGGCCCCGCCGAGTACGATAAAGAGATTCATACGAAATGCGGTGCGGTTGTTATGGATAAAAATCAGCGAACCCAGCAAAACAAGAACTCCGACGGTGACGGGTATTTCCGTGACGGTGAAAATGCCGGGAGTTTTCGCGTAACCGAGGGAATCCCAGATTTCTTTCGCGAAATTGTCGCGCAGGTCGCGGTACGCGGTTAAGAGCGCATAGAAAAGAATCAGAATAGCCAAACCCCAGCCGAAATCGCGCCAGACCCTGAGGCGTGTCTCTCGGCTCATCGGCACACGCTCGACACGTTCGCTCTTGTCTTCACTGTTCTGCGCGGGTAGCCTGTATAACAGCCAGGTGCAGAGTAACAGCAAGGGAAAAAACAGTAGTCCGGTCAGGGCAGGCATCGCAAAGCTGTCGATATCGAAACGAACCATAAGCCAGCTGCCTGCCGATTTTACGATCGCCGAAGAGATGATGAAGGTGACGCAGAGGCCCGCGCCCAAAAGTTCGGTATTTCTGCGGCCTTCGAGAAAACTGAAAACAATGCCCCAAACCATACCGAGGGGCAGACCGTTCAGAAACAAAAAGACAATATTCAGCGGCGGACGAACCGCGTAGAAAAGCGCAAGGCTTGCCTCCGCAAGAGCGATGAGCACCAACAACGAAATGGCCCGGCGCGCCGGCTGCATCTCTGAGATGATGAGGATGCCGAGAAATTTCGACGTGGTATAGCCGAGAACCTGCGCGATGATGAGCCAGATCTTGTAATCGACACCGGCGAATTGCAGCGTACCAAAATCACCGACAGTGAACGGACGCCGAAATGCGTACATGCAGGTATAGGCGCCGAAGGCGGCGAAAATGGCGACGACGGTAAACCCCGCGCGCGTCTGGAGTATGGAATTCAGCATATACCCGGCTAGTTTACCTTAACACCGTCGCGGATTTTTTCACCGGGAAACAAAATCACCTGGTCGCCTGCGGCAACACCCGATTCGATAAGCGCGATGCCGCCGCTGCTCTCGGCGATTTTCAGTTTCGTTTTGACGGCGCGCGATTTGACGACGCGGTAGAGGGCCCAGCTATCACCATCGCGAAAGAGAGCGCCGACGGGAACAACCAGACTATCTGCCCGCCGCCGTGCGATGAGCCGGCAGCGCACCTGAAAGCCTTCGCCCATCTCAGGCGGGCGATTGAAGTCGATGAGCACGCGCACACGTTGTTCTTCGACGCCCAGCGTCGAAATTTTCGTAAATGCAGACGGTTCGACGAGGCGTATCTTACCCGCCAGATTACCGCCACCCCAGCCGGTGATAGCAACCTCGTTACCCGGTTTGAGCTGTACGACGTCGCGTGTCAGCACCTCGGATACAATCTCGAGCTGAGTCGTATCTCCGATGTCGGCGATCGGTGCACCCATTTCGATCGGCCCTTCGCTTTCGCGGTGAATTTTCAATACCATGCCTGAAATCGGCGATCGTATGGGACGCATATAGTCGAGCATCACGTGGGTAATGAGCTCGCCCTTCTGTAAGCGATCACCGGCATGTTTGTGCACGCGCATCAGCACACCCGACGCGGGCGAAAAAACCGTAAATTTCTCTTTCACGCGCGTGGTACCGTCTTCTTCGACGAAAGCCTCGTAGGTGGCCTGGCGTAGCGTGTGGATTTCAGTGGGTATCGGGGGCTTGCGGTAGAAAAGCAGCAATAGCCCGAGTATCGCGGCGGCGATAACGCCATAACGGATAGAGCGGCGACTCCACGCGGCTTTGATTTTTTCTGCGAATGCCATTTATTCCCTCACTTTCAGCACAGAGACCAGATCCATTTTTCGTATTCTGAAGAAAAGTATGAAGAAACTCAGCAGGGCGGTACCCATCGCCGTAAGCATCGCGGTGACATAGGTGCGGTTGCTGATCATCAGGCGCAGTGAAAATTGTTCGGTGTCGACGGTATTCATCAGCACCCACGCCAGCGCATAACCGAACACGCAGCCCGGTATCAGGGATGCTGCGACTATGGTCGCAAGTTCTGCGGCAATCATTTCGAAAACCGCAGCATTAGTAAAGCCGAGTATTCGCAGTGAACCCAGCTCAAAGGTACGCTCCGATAGCAAAATCATCGCGGTATTATATACAACGCCGACCGAGATCGCGGCGGCGAAAATAAGGATTACCGTGATCATTGCCAGCATGCTGCGCGACATCATCTCATAGAATATTTTCAGCGTTGCCTCACGGGTCCCTATCGCCGCTACCTGTGACGAAGCTTTGAGGCGCTCAATAATCGTATTTTGTTTGAGGGTGTCGATTCGCAGCGCCGCCGTGTTGATGCTGTGCTCTTCACCCAAGAGGTCGTTCAACGCATCGAGGCGCATATAACAGCCCTGTCCCAGAATTTCATCGACAACATGCGTGATTGTGACCGCGATATGCCTGCGGTTGCCTTCAAGCAGTTCGAGATCGACACTGTCACCCGGCCCGAGGTTCATCTTGCGTGCGATATTTGCATTGAGTAGTACGCCCGACAACGGCAGCGGGATAATCCGCCGGGTTTGATCGGCGACGCGCCGCAGTTCGGCGTTTGCGGGTATTCCGGTGACAGCGAGTTCTTTCGTAAATTGACCGTGCTTCAAACGTACCGGTACCTGCCGGTAACCTTCGGCCAGTTCGACGCCCGGTAAGCTACGCAGCA
>JAFLED010000080.1:0-7328 GCA_017302045.1 Spirochaetota bacterium | reverse complement strand
GTAAGAAAGAAACGCTCATGTTATCCCGGTTGATGAGCTCGAAATAGACGCCGACGATCGAATCCATGACATCGGTCATAAAGAGGCCGAGAATCATAATCATAACAGAGGTAGAAAGGCCCAGAATAGAGAGCGTTGTGCGTAAGGGCCGTTTTAACAGATTACGCAGAAACATGCGTGTTACCGTCGGAATATGATCGAACCACCGCTCGATAAAAGATTGCGCAAAACTTTCGGGTATCGGGGGCCGCATTGCCTGTGCCGGCTGCATTTTCATCACTCGTTTCACCGAGAACCAGGTACCAACGAGGCCTGCAACCGTGCCGATGGCGAGACCGGTAAACGCAACGGATAGATGGAACACCTGTATCAGATCGGGAAAACGATAGAAATCCCCATAGAGCCGTGTCATGCCACCGCCCAGCCACCAGCCAGCAACGACACCAACGAGCGCCCCGCTGCCACTGATGATAAGCATCAGCTTCAGGTAGTGACCTGCAATCTGTCTGTTAGCATAGCCCAGCGCCATCAGCGACGCAATCTGTTCGCGTTGCCGGCTGATAAGCCGTGTCGCCACGATATGCAATAAAAAAGCCGCAACTGCGAGAAAAACCAGCGGTAAAAAAAACGCGTTGGTTCTCAGCTGCTTAAATTCGTCGCGCAGAAAGGCATACGAGGCCAGCTTATCCCGGTCATACGCACCGAGTCCGCCATACGGGTCGAGTACAGCGTCGATGGATTTCAACGTATGCCTTGTGTTTGCCCCCGGAGCGAAAGTAAAGGCGAGATCGTTAAACGCCGAGCCATAATCAAAATGCCCTTCCATTGCCTCGCGTGTCATCCACAGAACACCGTAATGCCTGTCGTCGGGCATAAAGGTTGCGGGACGGAATATATAGACAAACTCAGGCGACAGCGCAAAGCCCGAAACCCGGAGCACCTGGCGTTTGCCGTTCAGCACAGCGACAATACGGCTTCCGGGAGTGAGTTTGTTTGCGAGAGCAAAGGCCTCGCTGAGCATGACTTCATTCGGCGCTTCTGGAAGCTTACCGCTGCGTATGCTGAGGCGGCTCAGGTTTTCGGGGAGTGAAACAAAGCGGCCCGCCGAGGGCAGAACCTCCCCGGGAAAATCCAGGCTGGCCTCTTGTGTGATGCGCGGTTCGATACGGGCGACCCCGCTGGTAGCTGCGAGACGGGGCAAAATGCTGAGCGGTGCTTTTTTGAGAGACACAAAGCCCTCGGCAAAACCGGTTGCGGTATAAAATTGATCACGCGCCCGGGCCAGGGAATCATAAGACGATTTTGACGAGGTGAAGAGAGCAACGCCGGCCGCCACCACGAGGGCGATTGTGATCGTCTGGCTCTTCATGCCCGAAATTTCGCGAAAGATTTTGCGGTTGATGGTTTTCACCAGCTGAGCTCCGCGATCGACTGGCGCTTCTTGTTCTTGCGGTCGCTAACGATGCGGCCGTCGCGCATCTCAATGACGCGGTCGGCCATGCCAGCGATCGCAGCGTTGTGCGTGATCACAACGGTCGTCGTGCCCAGCCGGCGGTTGACTTCAGAGATTGCCTCAAGCACCAGCCGCCCGGTTTTGAAATCGAGAGCACCTGTCGGCTCGTCGCACAGCAGAACGTCGGGTTTTTTAGCAATCGCACGGGCTATAGCAACGCGTTGCTGTTCACCGCCCGATAATTGCGCGGGAAAATGGTGCAGACGGCCTTCGAGGCCGACGAGGTGCATCGCTTCTTGCGCCGTCATCGCGTCGCGGGCAAGTTCGGTGACGAGTGAGATATTTTCTTCTGCGGTCAGACTCGGCATGAGGTTGTAGAACTGGAAAACGAAACCGATATGATCGCGGCGAAAAAAAGTCAGTTCTTTTTCAGACATTGCCGAGATATCGCGGCCGCGAAAAATCACCCTGCCTGCGGTCGGCGTATCAAGGCCGCCCAGAATATTCAGCAGCGTCGATTTTCCCGAGCCAGAGGCGCCCAAGAGCACAATGAACTCGCCTTCCCTCAGCTCGATATCGACACCCGAAAGCGCGTGCACCTGAACTTCGCCCATCGTGTAGGTCTTACCGATACCCGAGGCGTTGAAGACGACCGGCCGCGGGTTCTGTGCACGGCTGCTTTTGGCGTTGCGGGCCATAAATTAAAGGATTAAAAAGTCCTCTATTTTTCAGAGGACGTCGTGTAAATTTTTTTGCGCCGCCGCGGGCAAACGCTGTTTATTCCATGCGCGTCGTTACCTCACCCAGCCATTCGCCCGATACGCTCACCGTATCGCCCGCCTTCAGAAACTGCCGCCGGTCGCCTTTCAGTATAAACCGAAGCTTTGTAAAACGATCGAAACGCAGCAGCGCCGCGAGCCGCGCCTTGAAGCGGGGTGTTGAAAGTGCAATACCACCCGGCGTGCCCATAATCACCAAATCGCCTTTTTTTAAAGCGAGGTTCGGGTATGTCTGGCGTGCGGCGACGAGCATTTGCCTCGGGGTATAGATCATATTGTCGGTCTTTGCGCTTTGGCGGATTTCCCCATTGACGCGCGTTTCGAGCGTAACGCAGGGAATCGCGTCGGCGACGGTTTCATATGGAACCCAAACCTGCGTCGTCGTCGGCAAGAAATCCGCGAGGCTTTTCGACAGACCCCAGTAATCGAGGCGGTTCGGCATACCTTCGCCCAGAATCTGTAACGACCGCGCCGAGAGGTCGTTGGCGATGAAAAATCCCAGTTTGGGTTTATAATCAGGATCGGCGAGATTCGCATCTGAAATATTTTCGAGCAAGATAAAGCCCAGCTCGACTTCATAGTCCATGAGCGGTGGGATATCCGCAAATTTCTGCCGAAGTAAACCTGGCAGGGCCGGGTCGAGGTGCGCGGCTTCTGCCATGAGTTCTTCGCTGTGCGGAATTTCGGTACTGCCGCCGCCGGGTATGAGCGAGCGCTTCTCTTTGAGAAACACCGTTGCGGTAGCAATGGGATCAAACTCATGCGCTGTCTCATCGATGTGCTGGGCATATGATAATCCCACTGCGAAAATGTGTTTGGGTTTCAGACGGATGCTTTTAAACTTCCCGTCGGTGGCCTTGAGGCAATTAAAGGTCGCCGGCTTCGCATGGTGTCGCAGAGGTCGGAATAAATACCAGCTGGCAACAAGGCCAATCAGGGTTAAGAGATAAATAGCGTCGAAGAGTATGATTTTCATGATGCAATCCTCCAGGGGTAATACGCGGCTTTGTCAAAATAACTGGTGAGTTGGGCAAAGGCTTCGGCCGTGGCTGAAGCACAGACTACAGCGACATGACCGTCGGGGCGTACCAGAATCGCACCGTCAGCTTTCATACCGGCCGCGGCAAAGAACGAAGTTTTTTCACCGGCAAGTGTAATGAACTCAGGTATCGGGCGTATTTCAACCGGAGTATTCGCCGGTAAATAGCGCCGTTGCCGGCGCCAAATTGCGGCCGCACCCTCGCCGGTGAGCAAAGTAAAACAAGCATAGTCGCAGAGTGCATGCGCTTCGTAGCGATGCGTTCCCCGGCGATAGCTGAATGCGGGTAAGCGCGATCCGGGGGTAAAACCGGGCCGGTATTCTGAAACCGTCGGTGGCGGGCTCCCGGGTGCGTACGAGAAACCCAAATCGAGGCCGATACGGTCGAAGTGTGAGGTCTCGCCGGCGATAATGCGCCGTGTGCGTTTCACCACGCCGTCACTCTGTAGCGAACGCAACAGTCTACGGTCGGCGATCGCAAGAAAGAATGCGATAGTTTTATCCCTGAATGACCGCCCGAACCAGCGGAGCGGGGCAGTGCTCAGAATCGCCATGAGCAGACGCAGGATCCCCGCGTTGAGACCGAGGCTTGCGGGAATTTTAAAAAGATTCAGATAATTTTTGCGGCTCTGTTCGCAATTCAGGCTGACGACTGCCTTACGCTCGGCTTCATAACTGTTGAGAAGGCCTGGCGCCGCGTTGTGGTTGAGTACTGCTGCGATTTTCCAGGCGAGGTTATGCGCGTCGGCGACTCCTGAGTTTAGACCCAGCCCGCCTGTTGGCGGAAAACGGTGCGCCGCATCGCCGACGAGAAACGCCCGGTCTTTGCGAAACGCCTTAGCAACCTGCGCGGTCATGCGCCACGAGCTGATCGATTCGATCTGCGGAATGAAATCCGGGTCGCCCAGCGCCGCCGCGATGCGCTTTTGGAAAACCGCCTCAGTAAAATCTTCGATTTTTTCATACGGCGTCATCACAGGTACGTGGTAGACCCATCGCCGACCCGCGTGGTGCGCGATCAGCGTACCCGCGGCGTCGGGCCTGAAAATAAAGTAGAGCTTGGCGCGCGTCTTCAGACGGTTCTGCAGATCGTCGCTGAAGTAAGCGTTAGCGAAATCCTGGATTTTTTCAGGCCCGTCCATCTCGATACCCAGAAAATCGCGGCAACGCCCGCCCGCGCCGTCGCAGCAGAGCAGGTAGTCGCTGGCGATTTCAAGCACCCCTTCACTCGAGCCGCGGCGCGCTATCGAATAGACGGCGGTTTCGGTTTGCCGCAGCGATTTCCATTCGGTGCCGGTGAACAGCGAAATCAGTTTGTTTTTTAACAAGTGCCGGCGTAGAATTTTCTCGAATTCGGTCTGCGATAAGTTGAGGTAGGGCCGCGGCAGCGCGATGTGTGCGGCGTATTTATCGCGCACGGACTTTTCGCCAAGGTCGATACGCCCAATCTCTTCATTCACAGTGCGGCAGAACAGTATACGCGAGGCATCTTCATGCGGCGACGCTTCGGCTTCAAACTCGCGGAAAGGAATGCCCAGCTGTGTCAGAATCTCGAGCGTACGCGCGCTGACTTCGTGTGCTTTGGGATGTCGTCCCGGTTGCGCGCGTTTTTCAAGCACGATGCTTCTGACACCGCACTTTGCCAGCGCGAGCGCCGCGACCATACCCGAAGGACCACCGCCGACGATCAGAACCTGCGTATTCAGCTTCGCTGGTAGAGCCATCTCAGGCTCCCTTGTGGCGCGGGGCGACGTGAAAGTGAAAATACGCGAAGGCGAGCGCTGTCAATGATGACAACAGCGTAAATGCGAGAATATTCTCGTTAATGCCCATGATTTCGACATGGTAGATACCGTCGATCACGGCGCCGCCATAGGCCGGAGAAAGAATGACCGCCACCCAAAACGCTGCGAGGTTGCACGTTTGCCATCCGAATGCGAGATAGAGACTCTGTAATTGAAACGGTTTACGAAACCAGATCAGGTAAATATTCGCGAGGCCCGAGGTGACCATATATGCGATGAGCCACATCATGTGCACGCGCGCGTGTCCCGGCCAGGCCACGTTGGTGAGGTGCGACTCGTTGGCGTCGCGCAGCGCGGGCCCGAAGAATTCGATGGCGGTGAGGGTCAGAAGAATCTGTACGATACGGATTTTTTTGTCCATGGTAGTTCCCCTTAAAAATGGAATGAAAACGCCACACCGGGTGTGATTGCCCAGGCGCTGGCGCTCTGGTAGACATAGTTGCCGTTCGAATCTTTATACGTGTCGTAGAAGACAGTGAGCAACGAACCTTTCACAAAAGCGTCGACGCTGATGTTGTCGCCCAACGGAATCGCGATGCCGAGCGTCGCCTGCGCGAAGAAACCCGTGGGATTCGACGTCTTGCGCCCGCTGACGCCGTTGCCGTTTACATTAAAATCGTAGCTCGTGATATTGATCGCCGCACCCGCACCGATACCGATGTAAAAAAACTTCGGGTGAATACGAAACTGCGCCATCACGGGAATAAACTGCGAGTTGAGTTTCTCGGTTGTTGTCACCGTGGTTGTGTTACCCGGCGGGGGTGGTGCTGCAACCGTCGTGCTCGAAGAACCGTCGAGCTTCGCCGCCTGAAAGTACTGCACGGCAAAACCCAGCTGCGCGACATTGCCCATCCACAGATCAGCGCCGCCCGCAAAACCGCCGAACTTATTGCTGCACGAGCCGCCGGCCTTCGTGTAGACTTCGCATGCAGATTTATAGCTGTCCTGGTCGACCGCTCCGACATAGGGGGTATATCCGCCCCATAGTGAAATGGTTGCCTGCCGACCCTGCACCCGTGCGGGCGCATTTGCCTCAAATGGCGCCGCGGTCAGGCCCGACGCTAAGCGGCGAAACTGCAACAGAGCCCTAAGAATTGTTTTTTCATTTTTTCTCCCTGCTGAAGCCCGGTTTAAAAACGGGGGGAGATCCCCCCAGCCGGAGCTCAACGGGGCTAGATTTAATGGAAAAAAAAGACTTTGTCGACTTGGCTTAAAAGGCGAGACGTGAAGACGGAGAAAAAGGGGGGATTTCCCCCCGATTACAGAATTATTTTTCTTTGTAGCTGGAGCCTGGGACGATTTTATTGCAGTTTTCTTTCAGTTGCTCGGCGGTAAATGGTTCATAGGTAAATACCTTGGTGTCTTCGTCTTTGGCGTCCTGGCAATAACCTGGAGTCTTCGCTTTGCCCTGCGCGTTTTTTTCGGGGCAAAGACCTTCTTTAAACTGCGCCTCGGCACGACCGGCGCGGCCCTGTTGGCAGGTGATCTCGTCGGCAAACATGTGGAAATCTTTGACTTTGCATGCCGAGACAATGAGCGCGGTGGCTGCGGCGATCAGCAATACAGAAATGGTTTTTTTCATGAAATTCTCCTTGGAAAGTGTCAGAACCATACCGCATCGGCAGGTCTGTGCTGCCGGAAACCTGAGCCCCGGCATGTCGCCAACAGAGAAACCCCGCGCGGCGCGAGAAACTGCAGGATAAATATCCCGTAAAAATAAACGCTCAGCCAAACGCTTTTGTAAAACGATAATAGAATATGCTGCGGGGTATCTACACAGGCGCGTCGGGAATGACCGCGATGCAGGTCAAAATGGACGTGGTGGCAAACAATATCGCCAACGTCGATAAGACAGCGTTTAAAGAAGACGTGACGATCTTTCGCGCAAACCCCGATGTGCTCATTCACCGTACGCGCGACGACGGTGTCGGTTGGATGCCCATGGGTGGCTTCGACATTTCTCCTTTAGTTGGTAAACTCGGCACAGGCTCCGAGGTGAACGAGGTCTATACGCGTTTCGACCAGGGCGCGCTGAAAAAGACAGACCGCGATCAGGATCTCGCGATCAACGGCGAAGGTTTTCTCGTCGTTGAGTCGCAGGCAGGCCCGCGGCTGACGCGCAGCGGTGCTTTCATTTTAGACCGCAATGGCATGTTGGTGACACCCGACGGATTTCCCCTGATGGGCGAAAAAGGCCCGATACGCGTAAATCATAACAACTATATTGTGAAATCGAATGGCGAAGTCTGGAT